>JAYTVD010000164.1:0-14647 GCA_043744175.1 Phyllobacteriaceae bacterium | reverse complement strand
GTTCAACACCCAGCGGATTTCCAATCCACCAGCAAAGCACCGGCCGTTGCCACAGACACTTGGATCATGAATTCCGTGTCCCCGTTGCAACGAGCAAGAGGATTATGCGGGAGGTTTGGGAGGTGGGGATAGAAATGGTGAAAATAATTTTTCGCACTCCAGTTTTTCCACAAAGGGAAAGAGCGCCGGAAGGCAATTCTCTAGACTGGCCGTCATTCCGGGGCCGCAAAGCGGAACCCGGAATCCAGAGTCGTGGACTAAGAAATTGAAGTGCAATATCGGCGAAACTTTATTGAAATCAAACCATTAGAGGCTAACAAGTGAGATAACCTTCGGCCACCCAACTCTGGATTCCGGCTCTGCACTGCGCTTGGCCGGAATGACGTCCTATAGAGGCAAGGCCCCGCAAGGGGGAAGGCTGGAGCCAAGAAATTTCATGGATAAAATGCGTTCCTTTCGGCTTCTCTTATTGGCAAGTGCCGCTCTTTCCGCTTATGACAAATGGCGGGATAAAACCCGCATACATTCACGAACGATTGAAGGCATCACACCATGGCAAACACTCCCGCAAAGAGACGTCGTTCGCAAGAATGGTTTGATAACCCGCACAACCCCGGCATGACAGCGCTCTATTTGGAGCGTTACCTCAACTACGGTCTGACGCGCGAAGAGTTGCAAAGTGGTAAGCCCATCATTGGCATCGCGCAAACCGGCTCTGACCTCTCGCCCTGTAACCGCCACCACATTGAATTGGTCAAGCGCGTGCGCGATGGCATCATTGCCGCTGGTGGCATTCCGCTGGAATTTCCTGTTCATCCCATCCAAGAAACCGGCAAGCGCCCGACCGCCTCGCTTGACCGCAACCTTGCCTATTTGGGCGTTGTTGAAGTGCTGTATGGCTATCCGCTGGATGGCGTGGTGCTGACAATCGGCTGTGATAAAACAACGCCCGCCATGCTTATGGCAGCAGCGACGGTCAACCTGCCAGCTATTGCGCTGTCTGTCGGCCCGATGCTGAACGGCTGGCACAAGGGCGAGCGCACGGGTTCCGGCACCATCGTCTGGAAATCCCGCGCGCGGCTTTCTGCTGGCGAAATCGGCTACGAAGAATTCATGGAAATCGTCGCGTCGTCCGCACCCTCCGTTGGCTATTGCAACACCATGGGCACGGCCACCACCATGAACTCACTGGCCGAAGCGCTGGGCATGGAATTGCCCGGCTGTGCCGCCATCCCCGCGCCATACCGCGAGCGCGGGCAAATCTCTTACGAGACCGGCAAGCGCATTGTCGAAATGGTCAATGAGGATTTGAAACCCTCCGATATTATGACCCGCGCCGCCTTTGAAAACGCCATCGTCATCAATTCGGCCATCGGCGGCTCGACCAATGCGCCCATCCATTTGAACGCGATTGCCCGCCATCTTGGTGTACCGCTGAACAATGATGACTGGCAGGCCGTCGGCCACAAAATTCCGCTGCTGGTAAACCTGCAGCCAGCCGGCGAATATCTCGGCGAAGACTATCACCGCGCAGGCGGCGTGCCTGCTGTGGTGATGGAACTGATGAAAGCGGGACTGTTGCCGCATCCGGATCAGATAACCGCCAACGGCAAAAGCATGGGTGCGAACTGTGGTTCCGTTGAAAACCTCAACGAAGATGTCATCAAGACCGTCGCCAACCCGCTGAAAAAAGAAGCGGGCTTTATCAATCTGCACGGCAATTTGTTCGACAGCGCCATTATGAAAACCAGCGTGATTTCGCCAGAGTTCCGCCAGCGTTACCTTTCCAATCCAAGTGATATGGAAGCCTTTGAAGGCACGGCAATGGTGTTCGACGGGCCGGAAGATTACCACGCCCGCATTGATGATGAGAGCTTAGGCTTGGACGAAAACACCATCCTGTTCATGCGCGGCGCGGGCGCAGTCGGCTATCCGGGTGCCGCCGAAGTGGTCAACATGCAGCCACCGGCATATTTGCTCAAGCGCGGCATCAATGCGCTGCCTTGCATCGGCGATGGCCGCCAGTCCGGCACGTCCGGCTCACCCTCAATTTTGAATGCGTCGCCCGAAGCTGCCGTTGGCGGCGGATTGGCAATATTAAAAAGCGGCGACCGCGTGCGTGTGGATTTGGCCAAAGGCACGGCCAACATGCTGATTTCCGAAGCCGAAATCGCGTCACGCTACGAGGCGCTCGCCAAGGCAGGCGGCTTCAAATATCCGGATCACCAAACGCCCTGGCAGGAAATTCAACGCGCCATCGTTGACCAGCTCTCAGACGGCATGGTGCTGAAACCTGCCGTCAAATACCAAGACATCGCCCACACCAAGGGCCTGCCACGCGATAATCATTGATTTTTTAAGGGGACATCCATGACCAACGCCCGCACCGAAGCGCTTGCCGCGCTCAAAGCCCATTTGAAAAATGGCGCGCCAAAAGACATGCGCAAAGCCTTCGAAGACGACAAGAAACGCTTTGCCAAGCTCTCGCTCACTTTTGGCGACATGCTGCTGGATTATTCCAAAGAGGCCGTCAACGCTGATACGATGAAGCTGCTCTTGGCGTTGGCTGATGCCGTTGACCTGAAGAAAAAGCGCGATGCGATGTTTGCCGGCGCACCCATCAACATGACCGAAGGCCGCGCCGTATTGCACACCGCGCTGCGTAACCGCTCGGGCCGCAAAGCGCAGGTGGACGGCAAAGATGTGATGGCCGATGTCAACCGCGTTCTCAGCGATATGGGCGTGTTTTCCGATGCCATCCGCTCCGGCGACATCAAAGGCGCCAAGGGCAAAGCCTTCACCGACGTCGTGAACATCGGCATCGGTGGCTCGGATTTGGGACCCGTTATGGCAACGCTGGCGCTCGCGCCTTATCATGATGGTCCCAAGCTGCATTACGTATCTAACGTCGATGGCGCACACATGGCGGACACGTTGAAGGGCCTGAACCCTGCGACCACGCTGTTCATCATCGCGTCCAAAACCTTCACCACAATCGAAACCATGACCAACGCCGAAACCGCGCGTCGCTGGGTGGAAAAGGCACTCGGTGCGAAAGCCGTCTCGGCGCATTTTGCCGCGATTTCCACCGCGCTGGATAAGGTCGGCGCGTTCGGCATTGATGCGTCCCGCGTGTTCGGCTTCTGGGACTGGGTTGGCGGACGCTATTCGATATGGGCGGCCATCGGCCTGCCGCTGATGATTGCCATCGGCAAAGAAAATTTTGGCAAATTCCTCGATGGCGCGGACGCCATGGATGAGCATTTCCGCACTGCGCCGCTGGCAAAAAATCTTCCCGTTGCGCTCGGCCTTATCGGCTTTTGGAATCGCGTGATCTGCGGCCACCCGACCCGTGCGGTCATCCCATACGATCAGCGCCTGTCGCGCCTGCCCGCCTATTTGCAGCAGCTCGATATGGAATCCAACGGCAAGCGCGTGATGATTTCCGGCGATAAGACCACCACCGTTACCGGACCTGTTGTCTGGGGCGAGCCGGGCACAAACGGCCAGCACGCCTTCTTCCAGCTCCTGCATCAAGGCACGGATGTGATCCCCGTCGAGTTCATCATCGGCGCAGAGGGCCATGAGCCGGATTTGAAACTGCACCAAGAAATGCTGGTGGCAAACTGCTTTGCGCAGTCCGAGGCACTGATGCGTGGCCGCACGCTTGCCGAGGCGAAGGCACAGATGAAGGCCAAAGGCATGTCTGCCGATAAGATTGCGCAGATCGCCCCGCATCGCGTTTTCCCAGGTAACCGCCCGTCGCTCACCATTGTACACAAGCTGATGGACCCGTTCACGTTCGGCCGTTTGGTCGCCATGTACGAGCACCGCGTATTCGTCGAGGCGCAACTGTTCGGCATCAATGCGTTTGACCAGTGGGGCGTGGAACTTGGCAAGGAACTGGCAACAGAACTCTTGCCTGTCGTCCAAGGCACAAAAAGCGCCGCTGGGCGTGATGGATCGACCGCCGGTTTGGTGTCTTATGTGCAAGGATTGACGGCTTAACACCAAGGGCAAAATATCATGCAACGCATCTCAAAGACCTTCCCCGGCGATACGCCGGGGCTGCAATGGACATTAGAGGTGCTCACATTCAAAGGCACAGACCCCGCCGCGCCAAAGGCCTATATGCAGGCCGCGCTGCACGGCTCTGAATTTCCCGGCGTTGCGGCGCTGCATTTCCTCATCCCGCTGCTGGAAGAAGCCAAAAGCGCCGGCCAGCTTTTGGGCGATGTAACCATCGTTGCCAATGCCAACCCGATCGGCATGTCGCAATGGATCAACGGCGAACATCAAGGCCGCTTCGAGCTATTCTCGCGCACTAATTTTAACCGCGATCATTTCCGTCTGGATGATTTCGATACGTCCAGCCTCCCAGCGCTGGATGCCCCCATTGCCGCTTCCGTTCGCCTCAAGGCCGAGTTGCTGCGCCTCGCGCTGCCCCATGATATCGTGCTGGATTTGCACTGCGATGATGAGTCCGAACAATACATGTATATCCACCAAGACTTCTGGCCCGGCATGAAAGACCTTGCCATCGCGATCAATTGCACGTCAGTGCTCACTTGGGATTTAACTGCCGATGCCGCCTTCGAGGAAGCTGCCGCGCACCCGCTGCTAGCCACCAAAGCCGATGCGCCACACTATCTGCGCCGCGCCGTAACCACGATTGAGTTTGCAGGCCTTGCTGATGTTTCTGCCGAAAAGGGTCAGGCAGATGGCAAGGGCCTCTACGAATTTCTCGTCCATCGCGGCACGATCAAAGGCAAAAGTGCGCTCAATCTAAGCTCATTTAACGGCCCCGTCACACCGCTAGAAAATGTCGAAATGGTCCGTGCCCCCATTGGCGGCATGGTGTTCTACCATGTCACAATCGGTGATGTGGTTAGCGAAGGCCAGAAGCTGGTCACGCTGGTTCACGAGGTCGGCAACCCCGATGCTGAGACAATCATCACCGCACCGCAAGCAGGCCGCGTCCTCACCCACAGACATGTCCGTTTTGTCCGACGCGGCGATGATTTGCTAAAATTGCTGGCTGCCAAGCCATCCAAGACCGCAAAGCCTGGGTCATTGGAGTCATGAAATACCTCGCATGATGCTGAAAGTATGTTAAGGTAATACCTAGTAACACTTTGGAGTGCCGTTATGTCCACAAGTTCCACTAGCGTTAAACTTGAGCCGGAACTGAAAGAGCGTGTGCAAAAGTTGGCACTTGCCCGCAAGCGCACCAGCCACTGGCTCATGAAGGAAGCAATCGAGCAATATGTCGCCCGCGAAGAAGTGCGCGAAACAGAACATCGCGAAGCTATGGCGTCTTGGCAGCATTATCAGGCGACGGGACTTCATGTGACTAGTGATGAACTGATCGAATGGCTGGAAACATGGGGCACGGAAAATGAAACGCCGGCACCTGAATGCCACAGATAATCTTATCCGCTGCCGCTTTGGCTGATGTGAAGCGGCTGCGTGAATTTCTAAGCACGAAAAACCCGCGCGCTGCCAAAAGCGCAGCTGAAACAATCATTAAAATGATTCAGTCACTGGGAAAATTTCCTGAAATGGGCAAGCCGATGGAAGACGAATCAGGTTTCAGAGAGTTGTTCATCGATTTTGGCAATTATGGCTACATGGCCAAATACCGCTACGACGGAAATATCGTTCTCATCGTGAATATCCGCGCTGGACGCGAAAATAGCTACAAGGGCGAACCAGCATGACCATCGCAAAAAAAGCCACCATCAAAGCCATTCTCTTCGACAAAGATGGCACGCTTATTGATTTCAACGGCACATGGCACGCGCTGTATAAGAGCCTGGCCCTTGAGGTCGCCAAAGACGACGATGTTCACGCCGATCACCTGATGCACATCGGCGGGTTCAGCAAGGCCAGCAATAGTTTCAGAGCAGGATCTGAACTCGCAGCCGGAACAACGCCGGGAATCGTGCGTCTTTGGTTACCTAACGCAAGCGCTGACGATTTTTCCTTCTGGCGCGCCCGCTTGGATAAGGCGTTCATTGAAGAGGGGCCTGTAGCGGCCGTACCCGTGGCAGGCCTCCACGAAACCATCAACACGCTGCACGCCGCGGGCATCATGCTCGCCGTGGTGACCAATGACCTTGAGCAATCAGCCGAAAACACGCTGGTCCGCTTTGGCATCCGCGATAAATTTGTGGCCGTGCTGGGCTATGACAGTGTTGCAAATCCCAAGCCACATGCCGAACCTGTCCACAAGTTTTGCCAAGAAAACGGCCTCACACCTGACCAAGTGTTAGTCATCGGCGACAATAGCCACGACATTGAAATGGCCCGCAACGCTGGCGCGGGCTATGCCATCGGCGTGCTAACGGGAACCGGAACACATGATGTTCTGAGCCAAGACTCGGATGCGGTGCTGGGTTCAATTGCAGAGTTACCGGCGTGGCTCGGCATCGCCTAGCCACGCCAACAGCCTTAAGCCGAGGGCTTATCCCGAAGTTCCCGTCTCAATATCTTGCCGACATTGCTTTTTGGCAAATCTTTGCGGAACTCGATATATTTCGGACGCTTGTAATTTGTAAGCTGAGTCGCACAATAATCGCGGATGGCTTCCTCGGTGAGTGCTTCATCCTTCTTGACGACGAATAGTTTTACCGTCTCGCCCGAGTTTGCATCCGGCACGCCGATCACCGCGCATTCCAGCACGCCCGGTATTTTCGCGACCACATCTTCCACTTCATTTGGATAGACGTTGAAGCCGGAAACCAGCACCATATCCTTCTTGCGGTCCACAATTTTGGTGTAGCCGTTCTCATCCATAAAGCCCATATCGCCGGATTTGAAATAGCCATCGCTGGTCATCACATTGGCTGTTTCATCGGGACGCTGCCAGTAACCTGCCATGACTTGCGGCCCGCGAATGCAGATTTCGCCGACTTCACCGCGTGGCAGATCATTGCCATTGTCATCACGAATGGCGAAATCCGTTGAGGGCAGGGGAAGGCCGATATTGCCGGTGTAAACCGGTAAGTCGAAGCGATTGGCGCTGGCCACAGGGGAGGTTTCAGACAGACCATAGCCCTCGTGAATGGCGCAGCCAGTGAGAGCTTGCCAACGCTCGGCAACGCCGCTTTGCACCGCCATGCCGCCGCCAAGTGTCAGCAACATCGGTGTGAAATCCAACTTCTGGAAATCCGCATTGTTGAGAAGCGCATTGAACAACGTGTTCAAACCAGGGAACACATGAAGCTTTTCTTTGGCGATGTCTCTAACAAAGCCTGGAATATCGCGCGGGTTCGGAATCAGTACATTTTTGCCACCCAAATCCATGCCCATCATCATGCAAACGGTGAGCGCAAAAATATGATAAAGTGGAAGCGCACAGATAAAGGTTAGATCCTCGGGTGTTCCACGCTTATCAAATACCGGCTTTAGCCAAGCAGAATTCTGCGCGATATTGGCCATAATATTGGCGTGCGTCAGCGTCGCGCCTTTGGAAACGCCAGTCGTGCCGCCGGTATATTGCAAGAAGGCAACATCGCTTGAGGCGATGGGAACCATGGCCAACGAGCGGGACCGACCAGCGGCGAGCGCATCCTTAAAGGTGATGTGGTTGGCTAAGCTAAAGGCCGGAACCATCTTCTTCACATGGCGCACCACGAAGTTGACGATGTGGCCTTTGAGGCCAAGCATGTCACCCATCGACGCCACAATCACGGTCTTGACAGCAGTGTTAGCCACCACCGCCTGAACAGTTGTGGCAAAGTTTTCGAGCACGACAATCGCTTCCGCACCACTGTCCTTCAGCTGATGTTCAAGTTCGCGCGGGGTGTAGAGAGGGTTGACGTTGACCACCGCGTAACCGGCACGAAGCGCGCCCAAAATTGCCACCGGATACTGCAACACGTTAGGCATCATCAGCGCAACGCGTGCACCCTTCGCCAAACCGCGCGATTGTAAGAAAGCACCAAACGCCGCAGACTCGCGCTCAACCTGCGCATAGGTCAGCGATTTACCCATGAGCTGAAAAGCGGGCCTAGAGGCAAAGCGCTTACAGGCATCTAAAAGTAGATCAGATACACTGGAAAATTGCGAGGCTGGGAGCTCATGTGGCACATCAGGATGGTAGCTTTTCAGCCATACCTTAAATGTTTGTCCCGCCGCAGTGTCATCTACCTCTGTAGATTTTGTCATCGCACCCTCCCAGATGAATAGTGATATTTAATTTGGACTGTAAGTTGGGGAAGTTCAAGGCCATAGGCCTGATATAACGAAACAACCTATCATGGTGCGTGGTGCCGCTTATGTGACTCGAACACACGACCCCATCATTACGAATAAAATGCCTTGGTTTCCCGCTATTTCCCAGAAAATGATTAAATATAATAAATTCAATGGTATAGTATACATGCACTTCTCAGAAATACCCGTTGGGTGTAGCATTTTCCCAACTTTCTGCTTACTATGTGCTTACTGGAATGCAGGAATGAACGCATGAGACTGTCTAAGAAGGCCATTGATGACATTAATCCAACGGACAAGGATCAATTTGTTTGGGATGATGATTTGGCCGGTTTTGGCTTGAAGGTGACCGCTGCAGACAAGAAAGTCTTTGTCCTTCAGTCCCGTCTGAATGGCCATTCCCGACGTTTTACGATCGGAACATTCGGGAGCCCGTGGTCGCCAGACCTTGCGCGAACTGAGGCGCTACGATTGCTTGGAGAGGTGTCCAAGGGAGTTGATCCAAACGAGGCTAAGCGGGCGGTTCGAGCGGATTTAACGATTGCTGAGCTATCTAGACAGTACCAAGAGGCAACCATGGCGCACAAGAAGCCGAATACGGTGTCCTGTGAAATACAATGCTAAAGCGGCACATATTGCCACTATTGGGGAAAACCAAAGTCGCGGCAATGCAACGGCATACAGTGCAAAAATTCGTAGGCGATGTCGCAAGCGGGAAGACAATGATGGATGCTCGAACTGGCGTTAGGGGCAGATCCATCGTCACGGGCGGTCAAGGTTCAGCAAATCGCGCATGTGCCTCCCTGTCTTCGATGATGTCCTACGCCATGGAAATCGGGCTTCGCAAGGATAATCCGGTAATTGGGATCAAGAGGTTTAAACTCAAAAAACATGACCGCTTTCTTAGTGAAGAAGAGCTTGATCGGATCGGGCAAGCAATGAAGTCCGTCGAGGACGATGGTGCGAGTTTGTTTGCAATAGCTGCCATAAGGTTTCTTTTGCTTTCTGGTTGCAGAAAAAATGAGGCGTTGACGTTGCAATGGTCTTGGATCGATTGGCATCACAATCTCGCAAAGCTACCTGACAGCAAGACGGGGCAGAAGAATTTGATGCTTGGCGGAGGCGTTATGATCTTCTTAAAATCGTTACCGCGGCTGAATGGTTCACCGCTCGTCTTCCCCTCTGCTTCTGGTGGGATAACCACCATTAGTCTTCAAAAAGTTTGGAACAAAGTACGGATTGCCGCAGGTTTGAAAGATCTCAGACTTCACGATCTACGTCATAATTTTGCGAGTAGCGCCGTATCGTCAGGCCTGAGCCTTTACATCGTTGGCAAACTTCTTGGCCATTCTCAGGCACAGACTACCCAACGCTACGCGCATCTAGCATCGGACCCAGTACGTGCTGCAGCCGATGAGATATCTGCAGATTTGGGTAGAAAGATTGCCAAAAAATATCACTGATGCATCTAATCAACTGTATTTAAAGAGTTTCTAATTTTAGGCGCTACCCTCGGTATTTTTCGCAGGAGACAGCGCACCCTTTTGCACTTGAACTTCCATATTGACCCCATTCAGAGCACCTACATGGTCGCTCAACATCGGGACGTAGTCCTCTGCATGACCAATCGCTTCAACATGGGTGTAGTAGTGCTTAGCAGCGCCAGCCATGATGTTCATTACATTTGCGTCTGAGGCCATGTCGTTGAGGTATCGCATATCTTTTGCAGCATTTGCGATCGAGAATTTATGCGAGTCGCGGTTGCGGTCGACCACGTAACCCATGAAGGTTTCAAAGAAACCATTTCCCATCCGGCTTGGGGAAATAACCTCACGAATTGTTTGCGGTGAAATACCGACCTTAGCCCCAAGCACGACCACTTCGGAAAAAAGCGCCCCATAGGAAAGGCCAATAAAGTTCATCAAGAGCTTCATCTTATGACCACTACCAACCGGCCCGATGTGTGTTGCTTTGGCGGCCCAGCAATCAATTACAGGGCGGATGCGATTGAATATCGCTTCATCGCAACCAACCATCGCGCTCAGCTGTCCAGCTTCTGCTTGTACTGGAGTCCCGCCAAGTGGGGCATCGACAAAATGACCGCCCTTGGCAGCCAATTCCTTTGCCAGCGCCTCTGTCGAGGCCGGATTGGCTGTGGAGGCATCAATGACGATGAGACCAGTGCCCGCACCTGCAAGAATACCGTCAGCGCCTCGCATTGTCGCTTCGATCTGATCAGAGGTCGAAAGGCAGATGTGGATGATGTCGCATTTTTCTGCCATCGCTTTGGGGCTTGATGCTTCTTTCGCCCCCAATGCCAGAAGGCTGTCAACTGGTATGCGGTTTGAACGTCCACGAACCCACAATTCATAACCTGCATTGCGGATATTTTTAGCCATGCCATGACCCATGTACCCAAGGCCAATGAAGCCAATGATTGGTTTCTCGCTCATATCCTAAATCCCTCTATTTTTGATATAGTGTTAGCCAGGTCATATCCGGTGTTGCTTTGTTTTCTGGCAAATATTCGGCCCCAATAGGGTGCGACCAACCCAATGCTGCAACGCGCTCTAGCACGTAACGATAGTCCAGCTCGCCGTGATCAGGTGCTCCGCGATCCGGTACCGATGCTATTTGGACATGACCAATCATGGGTAGAAGCGCCTCAAAGCGCCTCGTCACATCGCCTTCCATGATTTGTATATGGTAGAAGTCGAACATCATGCGCAGGTTTGGTTTAGCAACTTCGCGGATGATGTCAGCGGCTTGGCTGGTATTGTTCAGGAAATATCCGGGCGCATTATAGTGGTTTAATGGCTCGATCAGGATCACAGTTTCACTGCCTGCGGTATCGCAAGCATATGCAAGGTTTTCGCAAAATGTACGCCGCGCGCGCGGACCACTGATATTGCTGGCCATAACGTGCACGGCTTTTGCCGAAATGGCTTCAGCGTAAGTCAATGCCTCATCAATTGCAGCACGGGCTTCGGCCTCGCGGCCGGGCAAAGCAGAAAGCCCGTTTTCTCCAATCGATAGATTACCGCGCCTTGTGTTGAGGCCGAGCATTTCGAGGCCGGTTTCTGCCAATGCCGCTTTGGTTAGCTCTGCTGGCACATCATAAGGCCAATGACATTCTACAGCGTCAAAGCCTGCTGCCTTGGCAGCACGAATGGCGTCGGGGAGTGGCCTGTCGTTCCATAAAAAACCAAGATTAGCGGAAAACTTCATGCTTCCCACTCCACATTGAAATGTGCCACCGCGTCTTGAACTTGAGCGCCGTTGAGGACGCGAGGATGATGGCCGCGTGTGAGAAGTGCCAGCTTGGCTGTAGCTTCCAATTCCTCAATGGCATTGCAGGCGGCTTCCACGTCTTTGCCGGCAACCACGGGCCCATGATTGGCAAGCATGACGGCGGACCGTTTACCCGCAAGCCCGCGTACCGCCTGACCCATAGAAGGGTCACCAGGGCGAAAGTACGGTAGAAGCTTCACGCGGCCCAATTGCATGACAGCGTAAGGCGTAAGAGGTGGAAGAAAATCATCTGCATCTGCATCTGGCATGGTAGACCAAGCGACGGCGTGACAACAATGCAGATGGACAACTGCACCGGCCTGACTGCGCGTATCGTAAAACGCAGAGTGCAAAGACATTTCTTTAGTAGGTTTATCGCCGCTGATCTGTACACCTGTAGCACTAAACCTGCTTAAGCGCGCAGGGTCCAACCGACCAAAGCTTGAGCCCGTTGGTGATACGAGCAAGCCGCCATCAGGTGTACGCGCGGAAATGTTGCCTGTGGAGCCATGCGTGAGACAGCGGTCGAAAAGCGACTTGGCCAAAGTGCAGATTTGTTCGCGCAGGCGCGTCTCTTCTGTCATGTTTTTAGAACCTCCAACGCACGGCCGAAGAAATTATCGCTACCAAAGTTTCCGGACTTCAACGTAATTGCTACATCGTGTCCGGCGGTTTGCGCAAAGCACCAAGGCACGCCGGGCGCAATTTCAGCACCAACATCGAGGCGCGCTATTCCTAGCTCCTTGGTTACAGCACCAGACGTTTCACCGCCCGCGATAACAAAGCGCCGAAAACCAACATCACAAGCCGCCTTCGCACAGGCGGCGAGTGCCGCCTCAACAAGGGTGCCCGCACGCTCAACGCCAAGTTTCTCTTGGCTTTCGCGAACCTCGTCTGGACTAGCTGTTGCATAAATGATCGGCGTGGAATTTGGAGTTTGCTTTGATAACCACCCAAGAGCGTCATCTGCGCCGTTTGCAGCCAGATCGATCGGGTTCAATTTAAACCCCGCGTGGCCTTCCGACAAAAACGTCAAGACCTGACGGTTTGTCATAGCTGAACAGCTCCCTGAGAGCACAATAGCTGGCCCCGTCTCCAAGCGATTGTTGTCAACGCTGGAATCCAAATCTAACAGTTCTTGCTTCAACCATATTTCCGGCAATGGCATAGCAACGGCACTTCCGCCAGTAAGCAAAGTCATCTCATGGCAGGCTGCGGCAATGGTATAGAGGTCTTCATTGGCGACCGCATCGACAACGACATGGGCAACACCCTCCGCCTCTAATTGGGCGAGCCTGTCTCGTAGTGCCTTTGAACCTTTTGCCACGACGTGACGGTTAACAAGGCCGACCTGTTGTTTCACCTGCGGCGCCAGCAGGCGCATCAAGTTTGAATCCCGCATTGGCGTTAGCGGATGATCCTTCATTGGGCTTTCGGACAGTGGTTGATCGCCGACAAAAAGATTGCCCATAAATATTGACCGGCCATTTTCAGGGAAGGCCGGGCAATAGATTGTCTGTTTGGTTGCGAGCACACTCATTAGCGCCTCTGACACGGGGCCGATGTTACCACGTGGCGTGGAATCAAATGTCGAACAGTATTTCCAAAAGAACTTTTGAGCGCCTGCCTTCTTAAGCCAATCCAGCGCGGCCAATGCTTCGGACACAGCCTCGTTCACTGGCGCTGTTCGACATTTCAAGGCAATAATTTCAAGTGGGGCACTGTCTATTGGCGGTTCTTTCGGCACGCCAATTCGTACCGACACTTTGACGCCTGACCGGGCGAGCAGGCTGGCAAGATCTGTTGCCCCTGTAAAATCATCTGCGATCGCGCCAAAATAAGTTCTCATTGCC
Organism: Phyllobacteriaceae bacterium; assembly: GCA_043744175.1. Classification (GTDB taxonomy): domain Bacteria; phylum Pseudomonadota; class Alphaproteobacteria; order Rhizobiales; family Rhizobiaceae; genus JANMEX01. The sequence goes on along the minus strand of JAYTVD010000164.1, from coordinate 1,283 downwards.
TCAAGCTCTTCCACTCTTCTCCGGCAAGGCCAGACTCGCATTGCGGGCATACACCTTGGCAACGGCAGCATCATCCTCGCGCCCGAGACCCATGCCGGATGCAGCGATAAATTGCTGCAGTGCCGCCGCCGTGATCGGCGCTGCAAATTTCGCTGCACGGGCTGCGTCTAGAACAATACCAAGATCTTTGGGCCAAATGTCCACAGCGGAATGCGGTGTATAATCGCCTGAAACTATATGCGGAGCACGGTTTTCTAACATCCAGCTGGTGCCTGCGCAGCGGGGAATTACTTTCATAAAAGTTTCGGGATCAATGCCCTGCGTCAGACCAAACGTGATTGCCTCTGCCATGGCCGCGATGTGGACACCAGCCAACATTTGATTGACGGCTTTCATCGCGGAGCCTGCACCTGCGCTGTCACCTAGTTCAAATACAGTTTCTGCCATGGCATCAAGTGCTGGTCGCACCTTAATGAACGCATCGGCATTTCCAGAGGCCATAATAGAGAGCTTGCCTTGCGCTGCTTTAACTGAGCCACCAGAAATGGGCGCATCAAGAAAGTCGAGGCCAAGAGCGGCGCATCGTTTCGCGACACCGCGCGCGTATTCCGGCGCAACGGTCACGCATAAAATGATAACCGAACCTGTTCGCAATCGGGCCGCTATGCCGCCTGTGCCAAAGAGTACTTCTTCAACCTGCACTGCATTGAGCACAACGACGACAAGTGCATCCAAATTGGGGGCTTCTGAATCCAGGTCCGTTTGTTCACCGCCGTCGCCCCTTAAACGCGCAATGGCCGCTGGATTCACGTCAGCGCCATAAACCTGATGTTTGGCTCGCAGCAGAGAAACCGCAATACCAAAACCCATAGAACCCAGTCCAATGACGCCGATTTTCATGTAGTGATGCTCCAAAGCTGCGATTAGAAACTATGGGTATAGCCACCATCACAAGCGATGGTCTGCCCCGTTATGAAGGCCGCTGCGGGCGTCGAGAGGAACATGGTCAGACCGACGAGATCGGATGGGACAATCGTCCTAGGGATACATTGAAGATCAATGTTGCGTTGACGAATTTCCGGCGTGAGGCTCGCGACACGTTCGGCTACTTCGGTTGCCACTGTGCCTGGTCGAATACAATTGACTGTGATGCCGTCCCCACCCAATTCACGTGCAAGCGAGTTTGTCATACCAATCAATGCAGATTTTGATGTCACGTAGTGCAAATAGTTCTTCGTACCTCGATGTACTGAGGCGGATGAAATATTGATGATGCGGCCAAA
>JAYTVD010000163.1:0-14728 GCA_043744175.1 Phyllobacteriaceae bacterium | reverse complement strand
CACCATCTTTACCCAGATAAACGCCAAGCTGCACGCAGGCTGCGGTCTCGCACACGTCTAGCTTCTTAGACAGAGCAAGACCCAGGGACATAGAGAGGCCAAGCTTGGCAGCTTCGCGATCTGCCAAAACATCATAAATGTGGTAGGCTCGTTCGGCGGGATTGCCCTTGCCTTCGATCTTTAGTTTGCGCTCAACATAACTGCATTCTTTAGCAAGGCCGGCAGTGGCATCTTCGGTGAACTGTAATTTCCACATTACCGGCACAAGATAAGCCGATTTTTCCTGTGCCTTAGATTTTGCTTCGAGTGCCATTTCGCCAGCGCCCAACATGAGGGGCGCGATATAATTAGAATGCCAGCCAACAGCACCTTCTGGATGGAGCAGCACTGGATAGCCTTTTAGCGCCCATTCGACCGAGTATGCCTTGCCATCGGACGAATTGCCGGGAATTTGCGCGATTAGATTGTTCCAAAGCCAAAATTTCTGACCAAAATTGCCTGTGCCGTTGACGATTCCATTGGTAGCCCAACAAGCCGTCATCGGTGCGCAACGGCTAATCAGGTCTTTATCAAGCATCCAGTCGGTAAAAAACTCAGGATGATTTGGTAAAATAAAAAGGATGTTCTTATCGTCGCAAATTTGTTTCAGCGCCGCGACTTCGGCCGGATCGACAGTAATTTTGCGAATATCGGTGAGACCGCGGATGACCGGTACTCTTCGCAGTAGCGGGATATCTCGCAACAATGGGATTCCATGCAGCATTAAAACGCGATTTACCCACGACATAACGCGCATGAAAGCGGGCCATGGATTTGGTCTTACAAAGACATCAAGCTTTGCCACTATCGCTTCTACAGCCCCTCGCTGATGGAACGAATTGATTCCAGTTGTTATTGGTTGCAGACTGGCTTGTCGTACACTTTTAAGTCAACCAGTTTTCCGGTCATGGAGAAATCGCCATAATCCATGACTAAATCACGCGTGATGCCGTTTTCATAGAGTTTGAACCCGATTTGGTAAACAGGTTCTTCCTGACCACCATCAGCCTTTGAATCAAAATAGGTAACAGACGCGGGAAAATAATCTGCGTCTTTGATGGTTTTGCCGATTTCGCTATCCGGGCCTTCTTGGGCGCCATGATTGCGCTCACCAAGAATCACAGTGGTTGTGAGCTCGCGGTCCGCATCTTCAGTGCCGTCAAAAATTGTGGTTTCGTAGAACTTCTCTCCTTTTTCGGCACGGCTAATCATGTCAACCATGTGCGTCGTCGGGAATAAAGTCTTATCCAAATTATACTTTGCTTCCAATGGCTTGGTAACATCGACAGCCAAGCCCTTGTCATTTTCCTGCGCCGTGCCACGGGTTTCTTTATCCAGCACTTTGTCCACGAAATTCTTTGTCAAAAAGCGAAACATTTTGCCGTCGCCGGACTCAAAACTCGTAGTTTGCTGGTCCGTGAGACGCTGGCTATCGCCATTATCAATCTTAGTCACATAGCGAAATGTGGTAGTGAAACCATCACAGGGCGACCCGTTGAACTCATAGACCATGCGCCCCGTGAGGCCCTTGATGCCGGAACGGTCGGAAGCATCCTTCATTTCAAGATCATACACCGCGCGGTGCGGAACCAAATTTGATATTGAGGCAACTTGCGAGGCGGCGGATGCCGCGCCTGTTCCCGCCAAAATGAGAACACCAAAAACTGTGGCAACTGAACGGTGACGCATATGGACCTCCAACAAGAATTACGGCTAGTCTAGTTATTCACATGGCAAAAGCGAGGCAGACTCGCACGAATAAATTTGCCGGACAAACATTCGATTTATAGGAGCGGCGGCAATGTCTGAAACAGCAATCCAACGATTACATGCACTTGGTATCCAATTACCTAAAGCCGCAATGCCGGCTGCAAATTATGTTTCATTTGCTCAAACTGGCTCGCTCATTTTCACCGCAGGGCAACTGCCATTGAAGGATGGCAAGTTGATCAACACCGGTATTTTGGGCGCGGAATTGGATGTGGCAGCGGGACAAGAGGCCGCAAAACAGTGTGCAATCAATATCTTATCGCAAATCGAGGCTGCGACGGGTGATTTGGAACGCATTGTCCGGATTGTGAAATTGACGATATTTGTGGCCTCAGTTCCGGAATTTACATCTCAGCATTTGGTCGGGAACGGCGCATCGGATTTTCTTGTGGCGGCGCTTGGCGACAGGGGTAAGCACGCGCGTTCGGCGGTTGGTGTGCCTTGCCTGCCGCTTAATGCGCCTGTGGAAATCGAAGCGATTGTCGAGATAAGCTGATGTCAAATCTTGCTTGGATGACAAAGCGGCCAATTGCACATCGCGGTTTGCATGACGGAAACAAGGCGGTTTGGGAAAATACACTAGCGGCGTTTACGCTGGCGATTGCCGGAAATTTCGCCATTGAGACGGATGTTCACCTCTCAAAAGACGGTGTTGCAGTCATTTTTCATGATGGTGATTTGAAGCGCCTTGCGGGGCGTGAGGGTTTTGTGCGCGACCATACAGCAGCTGAAATGTGCGCCATGAATATTGGCGGCACGGCAGAAAAAGTGCCCACACTGCGGCAATTACTGGGGTTGGTTGCAGGACAGGTACCTGTAATCATTGAACTTAAAGGTGATGTTGGGTTTGATAACGGACTGGTTGCAGCCGTTGCGGCAGACCTTTCTGACTACAAGGGCCATGCAGCCATCATGTCGTTTGACCATCATTTGATACGAGAATTCGCAAAAGTTGCGCCAAAAGTTCCAGGCGGTTTGACCGCAGAGGGCACAAGTGTAGCGGATATTGAGGCCAATTTTTCAATGCTGGCCCATGGTGTTTCCTTCGTTTCCTATGATGTGCATCATTTGCCGAATGCCTTCACTACCTTTGTACGTCAGCTGCTGGAAATGCCGGTAATTACGTGGACGGTGCGAACAAAAGACGATTTTGAACGGACTTGTGCCAATGCGGATCAGGCTACTTTTGAACTATGCAATCCGGATAGACTGCTAGAGAAATAGACGGCCACCTGCCCTTGCCGCTGACCGGAATGAACGTATCTATTGGGTGGGCAAGAGCTAGATAGGCAAGGACTAGATAGGCAAGGAATGGAATGAGCGGCGACGAATATTCAGTGCGAACAGTGGCCGGATCTGGTGCATTTACGCCGGAAGAATGGTCACGGTTGGAGGGCACAGCGCGGGATGCGGTTGACTATAACCCATTCATTTCACACGCTTTTTTGACCGCTTTGGAACAATCCGGCTGCGTTTCGAGACGCGCCGGCTGGCAGCCGCATTTCTTGCGGGTGGAAGATAGTGAGGGAAAACTGGTCGCGGCAGTGCCTGCCTATTTGAAGTCACATAGCCAGGGCGAATATGTTTTTGACCATGGTTGGGCCAATGCTTTTGAGCAAGCGGGCGGGAGTTATTACCCGAAATTGCAAGTTTCTGTGCCATTTACGCCGGTAACCGGCCCTCGCCTTTTGACTGTTAACGGCGATGAAACGGCAAAAGCGGCGGCAGCTATGGCGCTGAAAGCAGTTGCCAAAGGTCTCGGCGTTTCGTCTGCGCACGTGACTTTTGCCACTGAAACCGATGCTGAAATATTGGAATCTCAAGGCTTCTTGCACCGTATTGACCAACAATTTCACTTCCATAATTACAACTATAAGACGTATGATGATTTTTTGGCGACCTTGGCGTCCCGCAAACGTAAAGGTCTTCGCAAAGAGCGTGAGGCCGCTTTATCTAATGGAATCAGTGTACATAGGCTGACTGGAAGCCAAATTACGGAGGAAATTTGGGACCAATTCTTCAACTTCTATATTGATACCGGCAACCGCAAGTGGGGCCAACCCTATTTAAACCGCAAGTTCTTTTCGCTTATCGGGCAGTCCATGGCGGATGATATTTTGCTGATTATGGCCAAGCGAGACGGACAATATATTGCTGGCGCGATCAATTTTCTTGGTGGCGGACGCATTTTCGGGCGCAATTGGGGCTGTATCGAGGACCATCCGTTCTTGCATTTTGAAGTGTGCTACCATCAGGCTATCGACCATGCAATTGAGCATGGCTACTCTATTGTCGAGGCAGGAGCCCAGGGTGAACATAAGCTGGCGCGGGGCTATATGCCGGTGACAACGCACTCCGCGCACTACATTGTGCATGAAGGTTTGCGCCGCGCTGTGGCCGATTATTTGGAGCGCGAACGGCAGGAAGTTTCGCGTATGAGCGAGGTTTTGGCAGACCACGGGCCATTCCGAAAAGGGGCGCTTTTGCCAGAAAACTAGCACATATTCACCTAAAACAGCTCATTTTGATCGAATATTTGAGGAAACCGCCATGACTAGCTATGACACCAATAATATTTTCGCCAAGATTTTGCGCGGGGAAATTCCTTGCCATAAGGTCTATGAGGATGAGAACACGCTGGCATTTATGGATGTGATGCCGCAGGCGGACGGTCATGTTTTGGTGGTGCCTAAGGCCCCTTCCCGCAATCTCTTAGATGCGGACCCGCAGACTTTAGCGGCGGCAATTCAGGTGGTGCAGCGCGTCGCCAAGGCCGTTCAGAAGGCCTTCAAGGCGGATGGAATCATGTTGGTTCAGTATAATGAAGCGCCTGCGGGGCAGACTGTGTTTCATCTGCACTTCCATATTATCCCACGCTTTGAAGGCGTGGCATTGCGAGGCCATGGCGGGCCGATGGCAGACCAAACCCTGCTCGCGGCTCAATCGGAGATGATACGCCGCGCGCTCGAATAGAGTGCGGAAACGATACGGAACTAGTGCGGAAGCGATGCGGAGATGGTGCGGGGCTCGCTTGAGACCGCACCGAGCGATGACTGCGCCAATATTCTACGCGCTAATACAGTAGCGATGGCAAATACGGCGAGACCACCCAACACGTCTGACAAATGATGACCGCCCTGCACCAGCACGGAGGGCAGCATCAAAAGATTGATGACGAGGAAAATCGGGAATACCCATTTGAACCGCGCCATGTACCAAACGCTCAAACAGGCCATGACAGTGTGGAACGACGGGAAGCCGATGAGGCCCAAAACATTTTGCGGGCTGATGTAAGTGACGCCGTCGCGGGCGAGCCTGTTGAGCTCCATGCCATAGTCTGAGTTCACCATGATAGGCAAAGCGCCACTAGCTTGCGCTGGCAGCACTTCCCATCCGGACGCACCGGATGAGGGAAAGAATGCCCATGTGCAAATGGTGAAGATGCCGCCTAAAACGCCGGTGAGCAAAAAGCGATGCAGATCATCGCGTTTGCCTGCAAAGCCCAAAATCAAAATGACCAGAATGAGTTGCGCCATGGATGAAATATAGACAGCGCGGAACACTTTGCCTAGCCAAGGCCATTGTGCAGTCCAGACGACAAAGTCGGTCCATGAGTAGCCCAGCGCTGCATCCAAACGGATAAGCAGCGGGTCAATCATCGGGCTGTGATTTGGGAGCAGCAGATAGTTGAAGACCGACGCGACAAGCGTGAAAACAATGTAGAGGCCGCAGGCTGTTGTCGCCAACGCAATGCCTTCGTTTTCGCGGTAAGACCGGTAAAACTGCCCAAGGCCGAGGCTGAAAAAGCCGATCGCCAAAGCGACAGTGTAGCCGATGATGTCAATGCCCACGCCCTTGTAGGCGAGCAGAAGGCCATCCAATACAAACAGCGTTGAAGAAATGAGGATGACGAATTTTTCGGCGGCAAACAGGCGCATGATTATTCCTGAACCGTAGCGACAATTGCCTTTGGCTTGCGGCCAATAGGCTGCCAGTGCGCGGCTGCGTGCTCGCCTGCGTCCGCATTCGAAGCAGTTTTGCTGGCAAACCAGATGGCAAACATCGCAACGGCAAGGCCACCAAATACGTCGATAAGATTATGGGCGCCATGCAGCAAGATTGCTGGAAGCATTAAGCTTGTAAGTGCCACTGCCGGTAGACGTAGATATTTCAGCGACCATGAGTAATAGACGAACAATACCGCCATTACCGTGTGGAATGAAGGAAAGCCGACCATGCCAAGCATTGTAAGCGGCGTGATGAAGTTCGAGCCGGTTTTGGAAAGCGCGACTAGTTTTGCACCATATTCAGGATCGACAGTGAGATGGAGGCGATTTAGCACATCCGCCGTAAGCGGCTGGAACGCGGCAGGCGTGGACGAGGGAAACAATGACCACAACTCAATGCAGACGATGCCGGAGATTATGAAAGCCAAGCCCAATCGAGACACTTGCTGCACTTTACCAAAGAGACCAAGCACGATGAGCAGCAACGAGCACTGCCAAAGCGAGGTCTTATAAACAGTCTTCAAAAGAGCGGCAAAATCTGGGAATTGCGACATGTAAGTGGCATAATCCGCCCAGACAAAGCCGAAATAGCTGTCAATTTGTGCCAAAACCTGATCGACGCCGAATATTCGGTAGGGCAGCATTAAATAGTTGAAAACAGGGATTACCTGCCCGGCGAGCAACAACAAAGCGATGCCGATGCAGGCGCGCGCAACAGCTTCATTCATACGGATATAACGATAGAATAGGCCGAGGCTCAAGAAAAACAGATCAACCGTAACGGCCACGTCATAGTTGACGATATCGACCACCATGCCCTTTTTGTAGGACAGCAATGCGCAGATCGCCATGAGGATAAAGGTGAGCACAAAGCCAAATTTTTCGGGACGCAGCAGCCGCATCAAAGCCTCCATTTGGGAAGGCTTATAGACAATTTTGTTTAATTTACTCTGAAACAGGCGGCGAATATTACCGCGCCTAATGGCCGAGTAACATGCCGCCAATCAACATCGCTTCGCCGACCAAAACGCCGACATAGACTTTTTTGCCCGCATACCAGTAAGCCCCAAAACCAAGCGCGCCTGCGCTAAGTCGCAGCCACTGTGATGAGGCGGCCAAGGCGCCTTCGGGATAAAGCACGAGCTTGGCAATAACGGCGGCGACAAGCGCAGTTGCAATGGCACGAACCAGCACCAATGCTTCAGACTTCTCGTCAATATTACCCGCGAAATAAACGCCCAGATAGCGCCACATATTTGTCGGCAGCCATCCAGCCAGCAGGATGAAAACATAGGGCCACCACCATGTATCGATGGAAGTAATGGTCATGCGATCACCTTGGCTTTGGCAGTGCGGGCGGTGAAATAAGCGAGCAGCCCGCCGATGATCCCTGCCCCCAAAATATCAATCTGCGGCAGGAAGATGTGGAACAAAGGCGTCAACGCGAAGCCGGCAATCATGGCATAGTGGCTGGCGCGCTCGCGGGCGGAACCCCATAATGAAAACAGAAAATAGAGCGGCGTGATGAATATAAGTGCGGCTGAAATCAGAGGCGGCATATCGTCGGCAACCTCATAGACGATGACCGCCAATAGCATGTTTGACCCGACCAGCACTGTGACAAGTCCGGCAAAAAAGCTGGTGCGATAGTTTTTCGGCACAGTGGGAAAGCGAGCAAACGCCATGACCCATGCCGTGACGGCGACAAAATGCGAGAGCATATAAAGCGTGCGCTTGCGAGTTTTTTCGGTCTTCATTTCCGGCACGATGACAACCACCATGGGCATCAACCGGAAAGAAGACAAGCAAACGGCGGCAAATGTGGCCAACAGTGAAGATTTGGCCAGCACCGCGCCAACCAGCACCACTTTGGACGGCAGTGCCCAGATGGTGAAAACCATGAATTCCGTTTGCGCCAAGGTGAAGCCAGCGTCGCGGGCAAGGCCCGTAAAGCCGATAAATGCGCCCATAAGGATGGTTGCGGGAATGGTGAGCAGGCAGGCAAGGCCGCGCCGGAACCAATGCCAATGTTGATTTTCAGGCGCGGATTGTGAAGATTCGACCATGGCCAAAACTATCCAGCCGTGGACAAAGCAGCAAGGCCGCAAATTCGCGCATGACATGAATATTATTGATGGGTATTAAGGCTTTTACGATACATGTGACGCTGCGGAGCCTTTATGACGACGACCTCGATTGAGACATTAGTGGATGCAATGACGCTGGACGAACAGGTGAACCTGCTTTCCGGCCAAGATTTCTGGTCTGTTGCGCCTAATGAGCGACTGGGTATAGGCACGCTGCGGGTGACGGATGGACCGAACGGCGCGCGCGGCGGCGGATCGTTGGTTGGCGGTGTGAAGTCGGCCTGTTTTCCCTGTGGTATTGCGCTGGGCGCGACATGGAACGAGGCGCTGCTTTATCAAATAGGCGCAGCGCTGGCGGACGAGGTTAAGTCCAAAGGTGCGCATGTTTCGCTTGCACCGACAGTGAACATTCATCGCTCTGTTACCAACGGGCGCAATTTCGAGTGCTATTCGGAAGACCCGCTGCTGACGGGTACACTGGCTATAAACTATATCGCTGGTCTGCAAGACCACGGCATTTCGGCGACGATCAAGCATTTTGCGGGCAACGAAAGCGAAATTCAGCGCACAACGATGAGCTCGCAAATTGACGAGCGCTCATTGCGCGAAATTTATCTGGTACCGTTTGAAATGGCGGTGACGCAGGGCAACACATGGGGCATCATGTCGTCCTACAATAAGTTGAATGGCACTTATACGGCGGAAAACCATTGGCTGCTTACAGAGGTGCTGCGCGGCGATTGGGGCTATGATGGCATTGTGATGTCCGACTGGTTCGGCTCGCGCTCGACCGCGCCGACAGTGAATGCGGGGCTGGATTTGGAAATGCCCGGCCCGACGCGGGATCGTGGCGACAAGCTGATTGCAGCAGTTGCGGCTGGCGAGGTAAGTGCGGAAACAGTGCGAACACGGGCGCTTAAAATGCTGCGCTTGATGGAGCGGGTGGGCTCGATTTCGGACCATCGCCCGCACAAGGAAGAGGCCAACGACCGCCCGGAACATCGCGCCCTGATACGTAAGGCGGGCGCGGAAGGCACTGTGCTGCTGACAAACTCCGGCATCCTACCTCTTGCAAAGAGCGCGGGGCAAACCATCGCGGTTATCGGACCTAATGCCAAGGTGGCGCAGATTATGGGTGGTGGCTCGGCGCAGCTCAACGCACATTATCGCGTCAGCCCGTGGGACGGGCTGGTGAACGCACTGGGCGGCGACAGCTTGCTCACCTTTGCCAAGGGCGCAGATAACCACCGGTTTGAGCCGATGCTGAAGGGCACGTTCACGGCGGACTATTTTGACTCGCGCGACCTTTCGGGGCCTGTCGTGCACAGCGACACCATCACCGAAATGACGGCATTTCTCTTTGGCCGGATTGCCGACGGCAAGGCCGACGGGCAGTCATTTTCGCTGCGAGTATCCGGCTCGTTTACGCCGGAGGAAAGTGGCGTGCACCGGATTGGCTTCTTCGCCACGGGGCCATCGCACATGAAAATTGATGGCAAAATTGTCGCCGATTGCTGGACCAACTGGATGGCTGGGCAGACTTTCTTTGAAGAGGGCTGCAACGAGGTTGTCGGCGAGATGGCGCTGGTGGCTGGTGAGACTTACGAAGTCGCGCTGGAATATACCTCGAAACCTTCGGCGAATCTTGGCTTTGCCGCCTATCAGGCTGGCATTGGCAAACCGCTGGCGCAAAGCGATGTGAAACTGGCTGCGGAAGCTGCCGCTAAGGCGGACATTGCGATTGTCTTTGCGGGCCGCACGGGCGAGTGGGATACGGAAGGCTGGGACTTGCCGCACATCCGCCTGCCCGGCTTGCAGGATGAGCTGATTGCGGCTGTTGCGGCGGCAAATCCGAATACGATTGTGGTGTTGCAAACCGGCGGACCGATTGAAATGCCGTGGCTCTCGCGCGTGTCTGCTGTGCTGCAAAGCTGGTATCCCGGACAAGAGGCCGGCAACGCGATTGCCGATGTGTTGTTTGGCGACACCGAGCCCGGCGGGCGTTTGCCGCAGACATTCCCCGTGCGCTGGGCGGACAATCCGGTGCATAGCCAAGACCCGGAAGTTTATCCCGGTCTCAATGGTAAAGTGCGCTATGAGGAAGGCCTGTTCATCGGCCACAGGCACCACGACAAGACAGGCACCGTGCCGCTATTCCCGTTCGGCTTCGGGCTTTCATACACGCAATTTGTGTGGAACCAGATGAGCATTAAGCAACAAGGCGATGATTTTATTGTTACAGTAGATGTCACTAATACAGGTAACCGCGCTGGTAGCGATGTGGTGCAGATTTATATCGAGGACAATGCGCCCGTGCTGCCGCGCCCTATTCGCGAGATGAAAGGCTTTGCGAAGCTGCGTCTTCAGGCGGGCGAAACCGGGACCGCGACCATCACGCTTAGGCCTCGCGCCTTTGCGGTTTATGATGTGGACTATCGCGGCTGGGTGGCACGTGCGGGTGAATTTACTGTGCGCGCGGGCAAGTCTGCGAGCGATTTCGTGCTGAATGCTGAAGTTAATCGTGCCAGTGAATGGCGGACAAAAGCCCGCGCTTGAGGCGCGGGCTTGGTTTGGCATTTAGGTCTCTTACTTCTTCTTCGGCAACACAGGCACGGAAGCCTTGGGCTTCCTGCCAGAAAGCACCACTGGTTCCATTTCCGGCGGAGCCGCTTTTGGCGCTGCTTTCTTTGAAGCCTTGGCTGTTACCTTGCGCGGTTTTTCGTCGGCTTCCGGCTCGTCTTTCGGTACGAGTTTCTTATCGCCTGCCTCCGAGATTAGCTTCAGCTTAGAAACACCTGCCTCATCCTTCTCGACCGACACAGTGACCGTGCCGCCATTCTTCAAGCGGCCGAAGAGCAGTTCGTCTGCCAGTGGCTTCTTGATATATTCCTGGATAACACGGGCGAGCGGACGTGCGCCCATGCGCTCGTCGTAGCCTTTGTCGGCCAGCCAAGAGATGGCGTCCTGTGACAGTGCAAACGTGACGCCACGCTCGGAAAGCTGGGCTTCCAATTGCATGATGAACTTTTGCACCACTTGATGGATGACTGGAACCGGCAGCGCGCCGAACGGAATGATCGCATCGAGACGATTGCGGAATTCCGGCGTGAAGATGCGGTTGATGGCTTCCATGTCATCGCCCTCGCGCTTGGTGGAACCAAACCCGATGGCCGCACGCGAGGCATCTGATGCGCCCGCGTTCGTTGTCATGATGAGGATAACATTGCGGAAATCAATCGCCTTGCCATTATTATCCGTAAGCTTGCCGTGATCCATAACCTGCAAGAGGATATTATAGAGGTCCGGGTGCGCCTTTTCGATTTCGTCCAGCAAGAGCACGCAGTGCGGATGTTGATCCACGCCGTCCGTCAGCAAGCCGCCCTGATCGAAGCCGACATAGCCGGGAGGCGCGCCGATGAGACGCGATACGGTGTGGCGCTCCATATATTCGGACATATCAAAGCGCAGCAGTTCCACGCCAAGCGACTTGGCAAGTTGCTTGGCAACTTCGGTTTTGCCGACGCCTGTTGGGCCGGAGAACAGGTAGGAGCCGATTGGCTTTTCCGGTTCGCGAAGCCCAGCACGGGCCAGCTTGATGGCGGATGCCAGCGCTTCGATGGCCAAATCCTGACCATAAACCATGCGCTTCAGTTCGGCTTCGAGATTAGCGAGAACTGTCTCGTCATCCTTGGAAACGGATTTCGGCGGGATGCGGGCCATGGTGGCAATCGTGGCTTCAATCTCGGCAATGCCGATGCTTTTCTTGCGCTTATCAGCGGCGAGTAGCATTTGGCTGGCGCCAGATTCGTCAATCACGTCAATGGCTTTATCCGGCAATTTGCGGTCATTGATATAGCGGGCAGACAGCTCAACCGATGCTTTGATGGCCTCGTCAGTGTATTTCACTTTGTGAAACTCTTCAAAGTACGGCTTCAGACCCTTCATGATGAGGATGGCATCAGGAATGCTTGGCTCGACCACATCAATCTTCTGGAAGCGCCGCACGAGTGCGCGGTCCTTTTCGAAATATTGGCGATATTCTTTATAGGTCGTTGAACCAATGACGCGGATGAGGCCGCCTGATAAGGCTGGCTTCAACAGGTTGGACGCATCCATGGCGCCGCCCGATGTTGCCCCTGCGCCAATGACGGTGTGGATTTCGTCGATGAACAGGATTGCGCCGGGATAGTCTTCCAGCTCTTTAATGACCTGCTTCAAACGCTCTTCAAAATCACCGCGATAGCGCGTACCGGCCAGAAGCGTCCCCATATCCAGCGAAAAAATTGTTGCATCGAGCAACACTTCGGGCACATCACCTTCAACGATGCGCTTGGCGAGGCCTTCGGCGATTGCCGTTTTGCCCACGCCCGGATCGCCCACATAAAGCGGGTTATTCTTGGAGCGGCGGCAGAGAATCTGGATGGTGCGGTCCACCTCAGACGCGCGGCCAATCAACGGATCAATACGACCTGTCTTGGCTTTCTTGTTGAGGTCCACACAATAGGCGGCCAGTGCGCTTTGGTCTTTCTTAGCATCGCCAGCCTCGGCCTGCCCTTGACCCTGGCCCATTTGTGGCTGCTCGCTGTCTTCATCGACGCCGCGCGGGGAACGCGTTTCCGATGCGCCGGGGCGCTTGGCAATGCCGTGCGAAATGAAATTGACAGCATCGTAGCGCGTCATATTCTGCTCTTGCAGGAAGTAAGCGGCATGGCTCTCGCGCTCGGCAAAGATGGCAACAAGCAAATTTGCGCCCGTGACTTCATCGCGACCGGAGGATTGCACATGGATAACCGCGCGCTGAATGACACGTTGGAAACCGGCAGTCGGCTTTGAATCCTCATCATAACCAGTGATGAGGTTTTCCAGTTCCTTATCCACATAATTAGTCAGCGTGATGCGCAGTTCCGGGATTTTAACATTGCAGGCATTCATGACGGCGGCGGCATCTGAATCATCCAGCAGCGCCAGCAGCAGATGCTCCAGCGTTGCATATTCATGGTGCCGCTCGTTGGCGACCAAAAGCGCTTGGTGCAGCGCCTTTTCGAGGCTCGTTGAAAATGATGGCATTAGAACCTCACTGTTTTTCCATCACGCACTGTAGCGGATGTTGATTTTTTAAGGCGAAATCCATGACTTGTGTCACCTTGGTTTCCGCCACTTCAAATGTGTATGTACCGCATTCGCCGACGCCATTTTGATGGACGTGCAGCATAATTTGCGTTGCGGCCTCGCGATCCTTTTGGAAAAAGCGTTCCAATACGTGGATCACAAATTCCATAGGCGTATAATCGTCGTTCAAGAGCAGGACGCGGTAGAGGCTAGGTTTGACGACCTTGGTTTTGGTTCGAGTAATCACACCAATGCCTTGGCCGGGGCCACGACCATTCCTGTCTTCATCTTGGCTGCGGGGAGGCTTCATAGACTAGTTCCTGAATTCGCGGCACAATATCCGCTTATGCCATACCTAATGACTCATCTCGGGATTTTAACCCCCTTAGCGCAGGAAACAAGCATTTCACGCATCATTGATATTTATTGAGCGGGCTGTCGTTCATTATTTTTGTGCAATGCGCAAAAAGATACACATTTGAGCAGTCAGAATAACACTTTGGTAACGACGTTTGCATAGAGTTTTATCTAAGCGTGCCGTTTGCCGCCCTTGTAAAAGTGTATCTGCTTAGAGTGAAAGAGTTCCAGTGCGTAACATTGTAAAAAGCGTTTCCGCGCTCGCCCGCGCCGTTTTGAAAACATGTGTGGCTATTGGTGTGGCTGGCAGTTTGGTTTCTACCGCCGAGGCCAAAGCAAAAGGATATAATCCCAAGTTTGCAGCGATTGTTATAGATGCGAACACTGGTAAAACGCTCTATTCGCAAGATGCAGACGCCCCTCGTTATCCAGCGTCGCTCACAAAAATGATGACGCTCTATCTCGTTTTTGAGGCGCTTTCATCTGGCAAGATTGATAAATCGACGCTGGTTCCTATCACTCAACGTGCAGCGTCCATGGCACCGACAAAACTTGGCGCGCGGGCTGGCACTTCCATAACCATTGAAACCGCCATTCTTGGCCTGGTTACCAAATCAGCCAACGATGCAGCTTGCGCGACCGGCGAGTTTTTGGGCGGTTCGGAAGATCGCTTTGCGCAGATGATGACGGCAAAGGCGCGCCAACTCGGGATGCGCAACACGACTTTCCGCAATGCATCGGGCCTGCCAAATCCCGGACAAGTGACGACTGCCCATGACATGGCAATATTAGGCATGGCACTGCGCGAGCATTTTCCAAAGTATTATGGCTATTTCTCTACCCGCAGCTTCCAATATGGACGCAGCCGGTTGGCAAATCACAACAAATTGCTCGGCCGCGTGGCTGGCGTTGATGGCATCAAGACCGGCTACACCGCCAAATCCGGTTACAATCTCGTTTCATCCGTTTCTATGGACGGCAAGAAGCTGATTACTGTGGTCTTGGGTGGCACATCCGGCGGAAGCCGCGATGCGCAGGTGACGCAGTTGATCGGCAAATTTTTGCCAAAGGCGTCGGGACGCAGTGATGGTCCGATGGTTGCGCTGGCAAAGATATTCAAGGGCAAGAAGGAAGTTGTTGCGGATACTACAGCGCAGACTGCCTATGCCGAACCTGAAGCTGGTACTTCAGCTGAAGAGGTTGATCCTGTGATCGTTGCCGCCATTCCAGCAAAGAAGCCGCACCAACTAGTGGTGCCGTTGACCAGCGAAGAAGACGGCAGCGCTTCTACCGAAGTTGATTCAGAAACCACTGCTGCTGTAGCCGCCGAACCAGAGCCAACAGGCAATGGTCTATGGG
>JAYTVD010000162.1:0-4099 GCA_043744175.1 Phyllobacteriaceae bacterium | reverse complement strand
AAAAAGGCTTTCCGATTGCGGTGTGGAACCGCACCGGTGATAAGACAACTGCGTTTCATGCGGGCGCGGGCGCATTGCAGAAGAACATCATCCCTTGTCTTACTGAGGCTGAATTTGTTGCCGCCATCCGCCCGCCGCGCCCTGTGATTATCATGGTGAAGGCTGGCGAAGCAGTGGATGAGCAAATTGCAGTTTTGCGCAAACTTCTCTCTAAGAACGACATTATCATTGATGCCGGCAACGCGAATTTCCGTGACACTGTGCGCCGCTTTGGCGATCTGAATGGTTCGGGTCTGACTTTCATTGGTATGGGTGTTTCGGGCGGCGAAGAGGGGGCGCGTCATGGTCCGTCCATCATGGTTGGTGGTACTAACGCCTCGTGGAAGCGCGTCGAAAAAGTGCTTCACGCTATTTCGGCAAAATACAAAAATGAATCTTGTGCCGCATGGCTGGGCACGGATGGCGCGGGCCATTTTGTGAAGACCATCCATAATGGCATTGAATATGCCGACATGGAAATGATTGGCGAGATTTATGGCATTCTGCGCGATGGTCTGGGCATGAGCGCTGGCGAAATCGGCGCTGTGTTTGAGAAGTGGAACACCGGGCTGTTGAACTCTTATTTGATCGAGATTTCGGCCGCTGTTTTGAAGGCGCATGATCCGAAGACCAAGAAGGCCATGGTTGATATGATCGTGGACCGTGCTGGCCAAAAGGGCACGGGCAAATGGTCAGTTATTGAAGCACAAATGATGGGCGTTCCGGCAACCGCGATTGAAGCGGCAGTGGCGGCGCGTAGCATTTCTTCGTTCAAGGATGAGCGTCTGGCGGCTGAAGCGGCTTATGGCTCCCTCAAAACCAAGTTTAAGGGCAAGGCGGGCGATGCCTTGTTGCGCCAGCTTGAGCTTGCGCTGTTTGCCGGTAAAATCTGCGCCTATGCGCAAGGTTTCGCGGTGATGGAATCAGCATCACAAGAGTTCAAATGGAACTTACCGATGGCGACGATTGCCAAAATCTGGCGGGCAGGGTGCATCATCCGCTCGCAGTTTTTGGATACGATTGCCTCGTCATTCCGTAAGAAGGAAAAGCCCGTCAATTTGCTGGTTGCACCTAGCTTTATCAAATCGATGAAGCAGGCACACGGCCCGCTGCGCAAGACTGTTGCCATGGCGGCAGAAGCCGGCATTCCGGTTCCAGCGCTGGCATCCGCGCTCGGTTATTTCGACGGCTACCGCCAAGGCCGCGGCATCGCCAACCTCATCCAAGCTCAACGCGATTTCTTCGGCGCGCATGGCTTTGAGCGCGTGGACGGCGGCGGCGATGGCCAGCATGGGCCATGGGGATCAGGTGCTGCGTAATTCTGAGTTACAAATAGAAAGGGGCAAAACTGACATCAGTTTTGCCCCTTTTGTTTTGAGAGTAGAAAATTACTTCAAAAACTTCCGCGCCGCATAAAGGCTTAACGCCGCTGCATTTGAAACATTCAGCGACTTAATCGCGCCGGGCATTTCCAACCGCGCAAGTGTATTGACGGTCTCGCCGGTTTTCTGTCGGATGCCTTTGCCTTCGGCACCGAGAACCAGTGCGATTTTCCTGCCAGTGAAACATGTTTCAAGCTCGACCGGGGCCTCGCTGTCTAGACCGATAGTTTGGAACCCTAGACCCGCAATCTCTGTCAGTGCATCGGCAAGGTTGCGCACCTCGATGTGCGGGATCATTTCTAGCGCACCGGAAGCGGACTTGGCCAGCACACCTGATTCTTGCGGCGAATGGCGGGCAGTTGTCACCAGCGCACCGGCATTAAACGCCACAGCCGAGCGCATTACCGCGCCGACATTGTGTGGATCGGTTACTTGGTCTAGTACCAGAATTAGGTCTGTATCTTTCAGTGCGGACAGCGACTTGGAGCGTAGTGGCTCTGCCTCTATCATTACGCCTTGATGCACGGCGTCTGAGCCGAGCTCTTTATCAATTGCACGTGGGTCGGTTATCTCAGCATCGAAACCAAGAGCGTTCAGATCCTCAATCTCCAAACGTTCCAGCGCGTTGCGCGTCACCAACATGCGGGTGATCACACGCTCCGGATTGTCTATCGCAGCGCGAACCGTGTGCAGTCCATAGAGCCGCACTAACCCTTCGGGATTGCGCGTGCCGGGTGTGGAAGGGCGCTCACGGCGTGGCGGCGGGCCACCCGCTTTGCGGTCGCGAAATTCGCGCCGCAGCGTGGCATAGTGAGAATCTTTGGCGGAACGGTCATTTTTTTCGTCGGTCATGGCGCGCTCTTATCATCAAGAATTGCCAATGCCTATGCCGAGCGACAAAAAACTATGCCGGATTAGAAAATTCATAGCGTTCTTTACTGTTTGCCCTGTTGACAGCCCATAACCCAATCTCCATAAGGCGCTCACGGTTCCTGCGGCAGCAATGTTGCAAAACCGGTACTGGCGACAGTATCGCGTGGTTCCGGGAGATTGTCCCGAGCGGCAAAGGGGGCGGACTGTAAATCCGCTGGCTACGCCTTCGTAGGTTCGAGTCCTACATCTCCCACCACCAACTTCTGCTTCGCTAACTTTAGGCGCGGGTGTAGCTCAATGGTAGAGCAGGAGCTTTCCAAGCTTATGACGAGGGTTCGATTCCCTTCACCCGCTCCATAAATATTCAAAGCAATTCAATCTGTTAAACTCTACTCGTTTTTCGCTATCTGCTTTGCAGTGGACTGATACTTGCCTTTTTCATCGTGGTGTCCTTAAAGCAGCGCATAAATTTTTGAGGAGCACTAATCATGACCATTACACGTATTGGCGTTGGCAAGCGCATGTCACAGGCTGTTATCCACGGCGGTAAAGTCTATTTGGCCGGCATAGTGGCGGAGGCTGCAGCGGGCAAGTCCGTGCTTGAGCAAACCGCGGATGTGCTGGCGCAGATTGATGATCTGCTCAGCCAAGCTGGCACTGACAAGACCAAAATTCTCAAGGCCAACATCTGGCTTACGGACATTGCTACGTTCTCACAGATGAACGAAGCATGGGATGGTTGGGTAAGCCAAGGCAACACGCCGGCGCGGGCAACTGTAGAGTCAAAGCTGGCTGCGCCGGGCCTTGATGTTGAAATTATGGTTGAAGCCGCCATATAAGCGTTAAGACTTGTGTCGTCAGTTGCGTCTTGCACCTGTCATCAAATTCTCATAAAGAGCGCCACGCTTTTTTAAGAACACGGATGTGGCATACGCATCCAAGCGACATAACACATCACGAAGCATAGGATATTTCCATGGCCAAGAGTAAGTTTGAACGTAATAAGCCGCATGTTAACATTGGTACGATTGGTCACGTTGACCATGGCAAGACCTCATTGACGGCAGCGATCACGAAGTATTTCGGCGAATATAAGCGTTATGACCAAATTGACGCTGCCCCCGAGGAAAAGGCACGCGGCATCACCATTTCGACGGCTCACGTTGAATATGAAACAGAAAACCGCCACTACGCGCACGTTGATTGCCCGGGCCATGCCGACTATGTGAAGAACATGATCACCGGCGCTGCGCAGATGGACGGCGGTATTTTGGTTGTGTCCGCAGCTGACGGCCCGATGCCACAGACCCGCGAGCATATTTTGCTTGCCCGTCAGGTTGGTGTTCCTGCGCTCGTCGTTTTCATGAACAAGGTTGACCTTGTCGATGATGCGGAATTGCTTGAATTGGTTGAGCTTGAAGTTCGCGAATTGCTCTCGAAGTATGATTTCCCGGGCGATGATATTCCGATAATCAAGGGTTCGGCTGTTTGCGCTCTCGAAGACAAGGATAAGACCCTTGGCGAAGATGCAGTGCGTGCGCTGATGGCGGCAGTTGATGCTTACATCCCAACGCCAGCCCGTCCGCTTGACATGCCATTCTTGCTGCCAATCGAAGATGTGTTCTCGATCTCAGGCCGTGGTACGGTTGTGACCGGCCGTGTTGAGCGTGGCATTGTGAAGGTTGGCGAAGAAGTTGAAATCGTCGGCATTCGCGCCACACAAAAGACGACTGTTACCGGCGTTGAAATGTTCCGCAAGCTGCTCGACCAAGGTCAGGCTGGCGATAATGTTGGCGCACTGGTAC
>JAYTVD010000161.1:0-4155 GCA_043744175.1 Phyllobacteriaceae bacterium | reverse complement strand
CCTAGCGCCATCATTATTTGCGGGCCGTTTTCAACCCACATGGCAAAGACAAAGCCGGAGAGCACGGCAGCGGCCAGAATGGCAAGTGCCCAAATCAGCGCATGGCGCTTAGGGGGCTGTGTTTGTTCGACTTCGGTCATAGCTATTGATAGCGGGTTTATTGGCAAAAGTTAAGGCGAAGTTGCGCCTGCCGCTGGCTCGATTTAATAGACGCTATGGACAAAAATCGAATCTCCATGCGGCACAATGATGAGCCGCATATTCATAAAAGTGCCGAGCTGAAGAACACCAGCATGGGCAAATATACTGTCGTGGGTGAGCGGGTGGTGCTGCGCGAGGTGACGGCTGGCGATTTTACCTACTTTGAGCGTCATGCGGAGGGCATTTACGCCGAGCTTGGCAAGTTCTGCTCGGTGGCAGCCAATGCGCGGATCAACGCGCTGGAGCATCCGATAGAGCGGCTAACCATGCACAAAATTACTTACCGGCCGAATGAGTTTTTCCGCCTTCATGGCATAGATCAGGAGTTCCGTGCTCGACGGCAAGCCAAGCGCGTGGTGATCGGCCATGATGTGTGGATTGGCCATGGCGCGGTGATATTGCCGGGTGTGAAGATTGGGACAGGTGCGGTGATTGGCGCTAACGCAGTGGTAAAGCACGATGTGCTGCCGTTTGAAATTGTCGGTGGCGTGCCCGCCAAGCGCATCCGGTTTCGCTTTCCGGAAGATATTCAGCAGCGGATATTGGCGAGTAACTGGTGGGATTGGGATGTGCTGAAGTTGATCGAAGCGCTACCGGATATGCAGGTGATGGGGATAGAAGAGTTTCTGGATAAGTGGGAAAATGACAAAACTGTAACTTGAAGTGGTGCCGTCACAGCATTAGCCTGTGCTTACCTATCGTCGGTTCACCACAAGGAGTTTTCCAATGTCCAGCACAAACCTCGCCCCCAAAAGCTTTAGCCTAGGCCAAAAGATTTTGCACTGGACAGTTGCTGCGATTATTCTTGAACAATTGATTTTGGGCGAGAGCATGAGCACAGCGTGGCGGGCTTTCAAGCGCGGCGGCGACAGCACAGGGTTCTCCGATCCCGTTGTGTTGTTCCACATTTGGGGAGGTCTCAGTGTCATCGCTTTTGCTGTTTGGCGGCTCTGGCTTCGCAAGACCAACGGCGTGCCAGCGGAAACCGCTAATGAGCCTGCGCTTTTGAAATTCGCGGCAAAGACGGGGCATGTTCTGCTATATCTGCTGATGTTCTTGGTGCCGCTTTCTGGCGCGGCGGCCTATTTTGGCGGCGTTGCTGGCGCTGCCAATGTGCACGAATTGATGAAACCGGTGCTTATCGTCCTGCTGATTGGTCACGTCGCGGGCGCTCTTTATCAGCATTTCTGGTTGAAAAGCGATGTCCTGAAACGCATGACACACGGCTAATATAATAATTGAGACTTGCAAACTTGAATGGCGCCGCTGACATCTTACATGTCGGCGGCGTTGTTTTTGTAAAGGAAAAGAATATGTTGAACCGGTTTTTGCCTTTGGCCGTTGTTGCCTTGATTGCGTCGGGCGCTGCTGCGCGATCAGAGGAAGTTGGCAAGGTTGGCGTGGACTGGACTGGCAATGACATTGTTGTGGAAGCCATCACGGACCCGAAAGTGCAGGGTGTGACGTGCCATATTTCCTATTTTGATCGCGGTGTGATTGATCGCCTGCGCAAGGGCAACTGGTTTGAGCAACCATCGGACAGCTCCATCGCCTGCCGCCAAACAGGGCCGCTGGTGATTGGTGACATTTCACTGGACGAAGAGGGTGAAGAAGTTTTCAATCAAGGTATTTCTCTGATTTGGAAGCAGCAGGTCGTTAACCGCATTTATGACAAGAAGAATGACACGCTGATTTATCTATCTCATTCGCGACAAGTGCAGGATGGTTCGGCCAAAATGGCGCTGTCCAGCGTGCCGCTTTATGGGCAGACTGTGACGTGGGTGAAAGGCAAGCCTGCGCCGTGAGTTAGCCAGCGATTTTAGCAAAGCGGCGGTCTGGCACGAGCCAGATCATTGCGACAATTAACAGCAATACTGCGGAAATTGCCGGATGAATGAAGACTAACGCAATGGCCGCAATATAGGCAACCAGTGAGATTTTGCCCTTCTTATCGCCACTGATTGCCTTGGCAAAATCGGAATCCTTGCCATGCAGTTTGGTCAAAGCAATCACCAAAACTGTGTAGGCGATGGCACACATCAAAAGATTAAAAGCATAAAGCGCGACGGGTACTTGCGCGAATTCATTCTCGCCCATGAAACCCGTTGAGAAGGGCAATAGTGAGAGTGTGAACAGTAAGAACAGGTTTGCCCACAGCACAGCGCCGTCAACTTTTTTCACCGCTTGGAACATGTGGTGATGGTTGTTCCAGTAGATGCCGACATAGACAAAAGACAGCACATAGCTCAAAAACACCGGCAAAAGCGGAGCCAGGGCTGCTAGATCATGGCCGTGCGGCACTTTAATTTCTAACACCATAATTGTGATGATGATGGCAATAACGCCATCAGAAAACGCCTCGATGCGGCCCTTGTGCATGTCTATTCCCCTTTTGTCTTAGTTGATACTAATGCAGCAGGGGGTATCTCGGCAAGGCGCTTGCCGCTTGATCAGCCCTTTTTCACAAATTCTGTTTTCAGCACTAAGCCTTTGATTTCTTTGGAGCGTACTTCAATTTCGGTTGGCTCATCCGTCAAATGGATGCCTTTGAATATCGAACCGCGTTTGACGACGGAAGATGAACCCTTAACCTTCAGGTCTTTGATGACGGTTACGGTATCGCCTTCGGCCAAGATCGCGCCGTTTGAATCTCTGGTATCCATTTTGTGTCCTTAAGTTTTATGCGTGCGCTCTATATCATGGCATCCGGATTTGCAATTTCACGTCCGTGGGGCGGGCTTCGACAGCGCGGTCGAAGGCGGCGACTGAGTCTTTGAAGTCAAACGTTTCGGAAATCAACGGCTTCAAATCCACCTTGCCGGAAGCGATCAGCGCGATGGCGCGGTCATATTGGTGGGCATAGCGGAAGACTGTTTCGATGCGAACTTCCTTGGTGGTGGCGCTGGAAATATCGACGGCGACGGGATTTACCGGCAGGCCAACGGCGACAATTGTGCCGCCGGGCCGAGGCAACGCCATGATGGTTTCCCAGACGCGCGGCGAGCCTGAGCATTCAAAAACGACATCCGCGCCCCAGCCATCGGTGAGCGTGCTCAGCACTTCGACAAGGTTTTGCTCTTTGACATTGACAGGGATAATGCCCTGATATTGCGCAGCTATATCCAGTTTCGGTTGGGCCATATCCGCCACGATAACGCGGGCGCAGCCACCTGCCAGCGCCGCAAGAGCGACCATGGTGCCGATGGGGCCGGCACCGATGACGATGGCTGTGTCGCCCGGTTTGATGCCAGCTTTATACGCTGCCTGCATGCCGACGGCGAAAGGCTCGACCATTGCGCCTTCGGCAAAGGAGACATTGTCCGGCAGCTTGAAAGTGTAATTTGCCGGATGAACGACATGCGGCGTGAGCACGCCGTGGACCGGCGGCGTTGCCCAAAACACCACGGCGGGGTCCACATTATACATGCCGAGACGCGCCGCTTTTGAGTTGGGATCAGGGATGCCTGGTTCCATGCAAACGCGATCACCCACTTTCAAATGGGTCACGCCTTCGCCAATTTGTGTAATGATTCCAGCAGCTTCGTGGCCAAGCACCATGGGCTCATTGACCACGAATGGCCCGATTTTACCGTGGGTATAATAATGCACATCTGAGCCGCAGACGCCGACGGTGTGAATGGCAATCATCACCATGCCCGGCCCGACATGGGTGGGCAGATCAATCTCGCGAAGCGCTAGTTCATGTTGGCGCTCGAGTACGAGGGCGATGGGCATGGCAAAATCTCCTGACGATCAGTGATGTTTGCCATGCTCTTTTTTAACGCAATATTCTAGTGGATATTAGATTTGTCCCAGTGCTTTTTGCCATGCCTTGTGGCGATAGCGCAGTTCTTTGTTGTCGAATATACGCGGGATGGTGAGCTTGGAAATTGTGTCTGACGAGGGGTAGAGGTTCTTGTTGTCACGCAGTTCTGGATCAACCAGCTTCATGGC
>JAYTVD010000160.1:0-4189 GCA_043744175.1 Phyllobacteriaceae bacterium | reverse complement strand
ACGCCTATCATCATGCGTGTGTTCCCAATGCTTAGGCTCGGGATTGATGAGGCCACGCTTTCAACACGCGGCGGCCTTTGGACTGCACGCGAGATCGTGCAGCAACCGGCGATGCTGCGCGCGACGCATGATCTGATCGATGCGCAGCGCGCGGCATTAGATGCGTTTCTCGCGCCGTTGGTCCGCAATCCACAAACCCGCATCATCCTAACCGGAGCCGGGACGTCGGCATTTATTGGTGAGTGTCTGGCGCCGTGCCTCAACGCGCAGCTCAATGCCCGGGTAGAGGCAGTTCCCACAACAGATATCGTCAGCGCGCCGTCGCTCTATCTGGAACCAGAAACACCGACATTATTGGTATCGTTCGGGCGCTCAGGCAATAGCCCGGAAAGCGTGGCAGCGATCGAGATTGCCAATGCAATGCTGCGCAACGCCCATCATCTGGTCATCACCTGCAATGCGCAAGGGACGCTTGCCCAACAGGCATCGGGCCGCAGCCATATTCTTGTTCTACCCGAAGAAACCCATGACCGCAGCTTTGCGATGACATCTAGTTTTACGTCCATGACCTATGCGGCGCTGACAGCGTTATCAGACGGAGCACTTGATATCGATGCCATTGAATGCGCCGTGCAGTCGGCAATTTCAGACCATGCGCTTAGCATGAAAACGCTGGCGCAAACAGGGTTTGACCGTGTCGTCTATCTGGGCAGCGGTGTGTTCAAAGGGCTGGCGCGGGAAGCCGCGCTTAAGCTGATGGAACTGACAGATGGCCGGATCGTGACCGCTTTCGATACGGCGCTCGGATTCCGCCACGGACCCAAAACGATTGTTACCGACAAAAGCCTGATCATGATGTTTGTTTCCAACGACCCGCTCACCCGCGCTTATGATCTCGACCTGCTTGCCGAACTACAAGGCGACAGGAAGGCGGGGCGCATAGTTGCGCTTTCGGCGCAGGACGGTGTCGCGGGCGCAATCCCCGTTCCCGGACTTGCCACAGCCAATGACCCCAGCCTGATATTCCCGTTTATCGCATTACCGCAAATGTTCGCCCTTTACGCCTCGCTCGCTGCTGGCCTGACGCCCGATAACCCCAATGTCAGCGGCACTGTCAACCGTGTGGTTCAGGGTGTGCGTATCCACGGCTTTCAGCCCGCATGACCGAAGCGCATTTCCTGGGTGTTGATGGCGGAGGCACCAAAACGGCGTTCACGTTGATCGATGGAGATCAGAACATCGTTGCCGAACATGTTGGCGGTTCCAGCTATTACTTGCAGGTCGGGATCGAAGGTGTACGCGCAGTCCTAGCCGATGGCATTAAAGCTGTGTGCGTTGATACAGCCACAATCAAACATGCGTTTTTCGGTTTGCCCGCCTATGGCGAGGACAGCAGTATCGACCCGGTATTGGCCGCCTTGCCCGCCAAACTTCTCGGTCACGACCGGTATAGTTGCGGCAATGACATGATCTGCGGCTGGGCTGGGTCGCTTGGCGGCGAAGATGGCATAAACATTGTCGCAGGCACGGGATCGATTGGCTATGGCGAACGGCACGGAATTTCGGCTCGTTCTGGAGGCTGGGGCGAAGTCTTTAGTGACGAAGGCTCGGCCTATTGGATTGCGATTCAGGGCCTCAACGCATTTGCCCGCATGAGCGATGGCCGTTTGCCCAAGGGGCCTCTTTACGACATTTTCAGGCAGCATTTCGACTTAAAATCTGATTTAGATATTTGCGGCAGAATAATGGGAAATGGATCGGATCGGGACATGATCGCCAGCTTGTCGAGACGGGTTGCGGACGCAGCCACCAATGGCGACGGCCAAGCATCCCGGATATTTGACCAAGCGGGGCAGGAACTCGCGGAAATTGCCAACGGCATCAGGCTGGCGCTACCTTTTGAGCGTAACGAAACTGTGCGCCTTTCCTATTCCGGCGGTGTATTCAAGGCAAACACACTGGTCCACGAGCCGTTCACCCGGCACCTGAAAGAGTTGTGCAGCCGATTTGAAATTTTCGCTCCGAAATTTTCGCCAAATTTCGGAGCAGCTCTTTGCGCATGGAAATATGGCAACAGTGATTATGATACAAAATAACGCCAGTGGATCTGTCGGCGGCGGTTGTGGGTGGCGGTCGGGCAGATGGCAGAAATAAAAAGGACGGACAAAGTCCGTTATCAGCTTCTATATGAAGTCAAAGCCCCCATAATTCTTTTGGAATGGCACAGTCGACGCGGCACCTTTGGGGCTAAAGTTTCCACTATGTTCAATTCGACGCATGACACGGATTTTTGTCAAGTGACGCCGGACAATAACCTTTTTAACCTGCTATATTTTCCACAATAGATTGGTTTCGGGAGTAGAATTTGAACCTACGATATTCAGGTTATGAGACGGACGACCTTGATGTTAAACTATTGATGATAGAGTATTTTTAGCAGTATTTTTGTGTGATGTATTAGAATGTGTGTTAGTGTTTTTGCTATTCTGGCCTGAATCGTCGATTTATGTGTTAGATCATTAGCACAAAGGCCTAGCAACGCCAGAAAGTCCCGGATTTTCGAGAGTTTGAGCATCTGCGGTTGAATGCGTTGAAATTTTCTTGGTGAAGGTAGCGCAGCAAATTGGCTCAATCCTCCGTCTTTCAGGGCTTGCATCTTTGTCAGAAATATGTATACACGTTTCTGACAAAAGGAATTGCCATGCGCGGCCCCGGAATCGACTTGAAGGATAGCATCACAGACCGAATGGTGGCACGCGCGCCTTTCGGTGTGTGGGTGCCTGCCGACTTCGCCGATCTCGGGCCGCGCGATGCGGTGGATCAAGTGCTTCACCGATTGGTGCGCGCTGGCACCATACGGAGGATCACGCGTGGGCTTTACGACAAGCCCGGCCTTAATGCCCTAACGGGCCAATCAACCCACCCCGATCCTCAGGCGGTGATTGATGCTCTGGCTCGCCGGGATTCCGCTCGCATGATTGTCGATGGCACTACTGCCGCCAATGACATTGGGTTGTCCGATGCGGTTCCGGCGCACATCATCGTCCATACCGATGCACGGCTCAAATCGCTTACGTTGGGCAACCTCATCATCCGCTTCAAAAAGACCGCACCCAGCAAATTATTCTGGGCCGGACGTCCGGCTATGCGCGTCGTGCAGGCACTGCACTGGTTGCGCGATACGCTGCAAAGCGATGCACCCCGCGTCAGGAAACGGCTGCAATCCATTTTTGCTGATCCGACGCATGGCCCCGCCATAACTGCTGATTTGCGCGATGGGCTGTCTACTCTGCCGGCATGGATGCAGCACTTCCTGCGTGAGCATGTTAATTGACAGAGCCAAAAGTTGGGACGGCAGGCCTTGCCGTGTGGGGATACCAGCCACTGTTCACCGGCGCTTTGGTTACCTTGCTGCAATCGGGCGGTCGACATAGCCGCAATGGCCTTCTCAGTCTCATTATTATATAAGCAAATCGAAACTGGGGATATATTTTTACTTGATTAAAATATCAGCCTTGGCTAGGCGCTAGCTATGATACCCCGTCGTCTCAACCACCTTATCCGCGAACGCCTCAACCATATGCCTGGTGTCGTTCTGCTTGGACCGCGTCAAATCGGGAAAACCACTTTGGCGCGCGCCATTGCCGATGATCGGGGTGCAGACGCGCTTTATCTTGACCTGGAAGATGAAGCAGATCGAGCTTTGCTGAGCGATCCAAGGGCCTTTCTCGACACGCAATATGGCAAGCTCGTGGTCATGGATGAGGTGCAACGCGTTCCCGAACTATTTGCGGTGCTGCGTGGCGTGATTGATGAGCGCAGGCGTGGCGGTGAACAATCAGGGCATTTTCTGCTGCTGGGATCGGCACATCGCTTGCTCTTGCAGCAATCTTCCGAGTCACTGGCTGGCCGCGTGGCCTATGTTGACCTTGGTTCAATCGATGCGCTGGAGGCCAAGTCAGCAGGCTATCCCTCGCTTGATCAACTCTGGGTGCGCGGCGGCTTCCCCGATAGTTTCACGGCCGCTGATGAGCTGGAGAGTTTCCGCAGGCGAAAAGACCTGATCCGCACTTATCTCGAACGCGACCTGCCTATGCTTGCGCCGCGTCTGCCAGCCGCGACGATAGGACGTCTTTGGACGATGCTGGCCCATGTTCAGGGACAACCCCTGAATATCGCACAGTTGGCG
>JAYTVD010000159.1:0-4206 GCA_043744175.1 Phyllobacteriaceae bacterium | reverse complement strand
CAAACATATCAATGACTTGCAGGTACGGCCATTTCCGCTGTTCGTCCTGACAACCGGTTCAAGGCCGGATGCCGTGGAATCGGCATAAGGGTTGCCACGCCGACCGCTGGCATGGTTGCTCTTGGCATAAACAATTTCGTATAGAGATGAAAGACCGACGATGGTCAAAGATGCTGCATTGCATCAATTATTTTCAAGGCGGGTAAACTTTGCGAGACGTAATGCGGCTGGTGGTGGATCAAATAGCGGGGATGCGCGGCGGTAACACCTTGTTTTCGCGGCTTTCCTTTACCCTTGAGCAAGGCCAAGGGCTGATTGTCACGGGCGCTAATGGTTCGGGCAAATCCACCTTGCTGCGCGTGCTGGCGGGGCTGATGAGGCCAAGTGAGGGAACCATTCGCTTCGAGGATGGGCATAACCAAGGGATGTTGCCCTGCCACTATTTGGGCGTGCTCAACGCCATGAAAGACCAGCTCACGGTGCGCGAAAATCTCAGCTTTTGGGCGGCCCATTTGGCGCTCGAAAACCGCCCAGAAACCGCCCAGAAACCGCCCGAAGATGATACGCCGCGCGCACGAAATACGCTCGAAGCCGCATTGGACGCCGTTTGCCTGCCTCATGTCATCGACATGCCGTTCGGCTTCCTCTCAACAGGGCAAAAACGCCGTGTCGCGATTGCGAGATTGCTGGCGGTGCGCCGTCCCGTCTGGCTGGTGGACGAGCCAACGTCGGGTTTGGACAGAGCGTCAGAAACGCTGTTTGCAGACATCGCGAAAAACTATTTGGCGAGCGGCGGTATTTTGGTTGCCGCAACACATCTGCCGCTGGGCTTAGACGAGTTGCAACAATTGCATATTGGCAGTGAGGCATGAGGGCGCTTTTTATTCGCGAGCTAAAGCTCTCGCTGCGCTCGGGGTCCGGCGCTTTGACGGGTCTGTTGTTTTTTCTAGCCGTCGTTGCCGTCATCCCTTTTGGCGTCGGTCCGGATTTGAAATTGCTGGCACGCATCGGTCCGGCGATTTTATGGATCGGCGCGCTGCTGGCATCCTTGCTGGGACTCGACCGCCTGTTCCAAGCTGACCGCGAGGATGGGTCGCTCGACCAAATACTGATCGGGCGCGATATTGTGAGCTTGGCCTTGCTGGTGTTTGTGAAAGTGCTGGGCCATTGGGTAACCACCGTGCTGCCTCTGGTTATCGCGGTTCCGGTGCTCGGCCTATTGATGAACATGGACGGTACAAACATTGCCGCCACGGCACTGACGCTGCTCATCGGCACGCCAGCCATTAGTTTCATCGGCGCGGCAGGAGCGGGCATCGCGGTGAGCCTGCCAAGAGGCGGCCTTCTGGTTTCCGTTCTGATTCTGCCATTGGTAATCCCCGTCCTCATCTTCGGCGTCGCCGCCACCCAAGATGCAGCAAGCGGCACAAGCGGCGCACCGTTTTTGATATTGTGTGCTCTGACGCTGTTCTTCGCCGTGCTCGGACCACTGGCGGCCGCCTTGGCGGTGAAGGGTGGCGAGTGAGGCGACGGACAGAATGTCCCATCACAATTGCGTTGGATCAATTGCAACGGGGGCGGAGCGAGGGTAAAAGCCTGTTATGAGCGATATTTCAAAAACCATATCCGGACGCCTCACCGCGCTGGCTAACCCGACCAAGTTTTTGGCCTTTTCGGCAAAGCTGTTGCCATGGCTGGCGGCGCTCTCGGCGCTGGTCTTGGCTATCGGCCTTTACATGAGCTTCACAGCCCCCGAGGACTATCAGCAGGGCGTTACGGTTCGCATCATGTATGTGCATGTGCCGTTCGCTTGGCTTTCGATGATGTGCTGGATGGTGATGAGCGCGGCGGCGCTGGGCACGCTGGTTTGGCGGCATCCGCTGGCGGATGTGGCGGCAAAAACGGCGGCTCCGATTGGTGCGGCGTTCACATTTTTGGCGCTGGTCACGGGCTCGCTGTGGGGCAAACCAATGTGGGGCACCTATTGGGTGTGGGATGCGCGGCTGACGTCGATGTTCATCCTGTTCCTGATGTATCTAGGCGTCATCGCACTTTCGCGCGCCATGGAAGAGCCGTCGCAGTCCGCCCGTGCGGTGGCGATTTTGGTTCTGGTGGGCGCGATCAACATTCCGATTATCAAATTTTCCGTCAACTGGTGGAACACGCTGCACCAACCCGCCGCCGTGTTTCGCATGGGCGGGCCGACAATTGACCCGTCCTTGCTGTGGCCGCTGTTGGTGATGGCGATCGGGTTCACGCTGCTCTTTTTCACGCTGCATATTGTGGCCATGCAAAACGAGATATGGCAGCGCCGGATTGTGGCAATGCGGCGTTTGGCAGCTAAGGGTTCACACTAATGGAGGCACATAATTTCGGCTTTGTTGCCGCGTCCTACGGAGTTAGTTTCGTGGTCGTTGCGGTGCTGATTGGCGCTCTTTTGTTGCAGCGACGCGCGCGGCTCAAAGAGCTGGCACGGCTGGAAGCGGCCGGCATTAAGCGGCGCTCTGATGTCTGAAAAACCCAAAGTGAAATGGGCAGCGTTCCTGCCGATCGTCCTGTTTGCCGCGCTGGCGGGCGTGTTTGCGTTTCAGCTTTATGCGGGCAAGAACAGTGCAGATTTGCCGTCGGCGCTCATTGGCAAACTTGCGCCGCAGACCGATTTGCCGCCGCTTGATCCTGCGGGCATTGGCCTCAAGAGCGCAGACTTTATCGGCCGTGTCACAGTGCTCAACGTCTTCGCCTCATGGTGCGTACCCTGCCGCGAAGAGCATCCGGTGCTGCTGGAGCTGGCCAAAGACAAGCGCTTCGCATTGGTCGGCCTGAACTACAAAGACAAGCCAGAAAACGCGCTTCGCTTCTTGGGTGACATGGGCAATCCCTATGCCGTTATAGGCGCAGATATTTCAGGCCGCGCGGGCATAGACTGGGGCGTTTACGGCGTGCCGGAAACCTATGTGATCGGCAAGGACGGCGCGATTTTGTATAAACACGTCGGGCCGCTGGATGCGGAAGCGGTGAAGGCGGAGATTTTGCCGGTTGTGGGTGGGGCAGTGGGAAAGTAATTTTTACTGGGTTAATTGGCTGCGTTTTTAAGTGGGCCGTCGCCAATTACCGCACCGATGCGTTTAACCAATTTTTCCTTGAGTTCCTCTGGCGTCGTCCACGTAATGTGATTGAATTGCCGCGTGTCGAAATGGACCTTCTCGATTTGATCTTGCCTGCAAGTCCATATTACTGGAATACCTAATCCCTGTGCGAAACCGGCCTCATAATAGACGCCGCCTCGCGGTATCGCTACCATCTCGGTTTTGGTTTTACCGTCGCTGCCCAAGGAAACCAGCTGTTTCACTCCACACGTAAAGTCAGCAACAATGAACTTTGAGCGGCGAATTTCTGCGATGATCTCATCATCAATTTTGTTGTTGTGCTCTACGTTATCAATTCGCACTGGCTTGTACCCTACCTCTTTAATTGCAGGCTCGATTCCTGCTAAGTATGGATCGTTCATCGAGGCGTCAAACCACATTGCGACGAAAGCTTGCGTGCTAACGTTTGGTGATTTTCCTAGTTCTTCAATTAGGCAATGGCCATCAAATGTTATTTTGTATCCGCCATTGACTTCCTGCATTAGCCCCTTCTCGACAGCAAAGTTAAATAATGTTTCCAACTCCCGACAGTCGACGCTCTCTGTAATCGCCATCAAGGCTTGATCTTCATCAGAGGCTTCCTCCTCATAAAAATCACTGAGAAAATAGTCATCAGAAAGACTATCCTTTGATTCATTGACACAAATAAGCAGCCGATTGCGACGTTCAACAATTGACAAATTTTTGGCAGATTTTGCTTCATCAATTATTGATGTCGTTATTTTGGGCATATCTTCACCCATCTTGCGTTGCTCAACCAGCCATGTGGTCAAACGTGCGTTTACGCGACTATCAATGATTGTATCGGCGAATAGTGGGTCTCGCCGCTTTTCGAGGGTCGAAACGGCAGAACGGGTTATCTCATACCACCCGCCAGCCCTTGGCGAGTTTACGCGTTCGAAGTCCCCATTTGCCCCAGCTACCTCGATAATATTCGTGCCCCAAATTGGACATTTCATCATCGCTTCCCCTTCCAACGTAAGGTCTATTCAAATGCCAAGCCACCAGGGCGGGCTATGAGAATCACCTTGCTATGGATTGTGCGGTTTGTCGCAAAAAT
>JAYTVD010000158.1:0-15232 GCA_043744175.1 Phyllobacteriaceae bacterium | reverse complement strand
CGCGGATGATGAAGTTCAAAAACTTCTCCGCAAAATCGGGGTCAAGATGAGCATCGTGCGCGAGTTGGCGCAGGCGCTCTATCTGGATTTTTTCACGCTGCGGGTCCGCCGGTGGCAGGCCATGCGTGGCTTTCAAAATGCCGACTTCCTTGGTGCGCGCAAAGCGCTCCGCCAGCATGTGAATAAGGGCTGCATCGATGTTATCGATGGAGGCGCGAAGGGTTGCGAGGGTCTTTGTGGTTTCGGTGCTCATAGTCTCACTTCTTCCTCGGCAGGCCGGGAAGGCCGCCGCCTAGGCCTGGTAATTTTGGACCGCCCAAACCTGGCAAGCCACCACCGCCTAGGCCTGGTAGCTTTGCGCCGCCGCCAAGGCCCATTTGCTCGGCCTGGCGTTGCAGCTGTTCAAGTTGCTTGGGGTCCATGCTCGACAGGTCTGGCATACCGCCCATACCGCCGCCCATCATGCCACCTAAGCCCATTTTATTGGCAAGGCCGCCCATCATGTTCTTCATCAGGCCGCCGCCTTTGCCGCCCTTCATGGCTTTCATCATGTCGGCCATTTGGCGGTGCATTTTGAGAAGTTTGTTGATTTCAGCAGCGTCTGTGCCGGAGCCTTTGGCAATGCGCTGCTTGCGCGAATGTTTGAGCATATCCGGATTGGCGCGCTCGGCCTTGGTCATGGACGAGACGATGGCGATCTGGCGGTCAAAGGTTTTGTCGGTGAGGCCAGCGGAGGCCATCTGGTCTTTCATTTTGCCCATGCCGGGCATCATGCTCATCATGCCGCCCATGCCGCCCATTTTCTTCATCTGGCGAAGCTGGTCGGCAAGATCATCGAGATCGAACTTGCCTTCCTGCATTTTCTTCGCCATGGCGGCGGCTTTTTCGTGGTCGATGTTTTCAGCGGCCTTTTCGACCAGTGAAATAATATCGCCCATGCCCAAAATACGGTCGGCAATACGCTTGGGATAAAACTCCTCCAGCGCATCCATCTTTTCGCCAACGCCGATAAGCTTGATGGGCTTGCCCGTAACAGCGCGCATGGAAAGCGCCGCGCCGCCACGGCCATCGCCATCCATGCGGGTGAGCACGAGACCGGTAATGCCGACGCGCTCATTAAAGCTGGTGGCAAGGTTTACGGCGTCTTGGCCCGTCAAGCTATCAGCGACGAGCAGGATTTCATGCGGATTGGCGCGCAATTTAATTTGCGCCATTTCTTCCATCAGCGGCTCATCAATATGCGTGCGGCCGGCGGTATCCAGAATGATGACGTCAAAAGCGCCGAGTTTGGCGGCCTGTACGGCGCGCGCGGCGATATCCACCGGCGATTGGCCAGCGATGACCGGCAGCGTGGCAACGCCGGTCTGCTCGCCTAACTGGCGCAATTGTTCCTGCGCGGCTGGGCGGCGGGTATCGAGCGAGGCCATCAGCACTTTTTTGCGCTGACGCTCGGTGATGCGCTTGGCAAGTTTAGCCGATGTTGTGGTTTTACCAGAACCTTGCAGACCCACCATCATAATGACGACGGGAGCCGGAGCATTTAGATCAACGCCGACGCCTTCGGTGCCCAGCAGCTCAACCAGCTCATCATGTACGATCTTAACGACCATTTGGCCGGGCTTGATGCTTTTGAGGATTTCAGCGCCAACAGCCTTGGTGCGGACTTTATCAGTGAATGAGCGAACCACATCCAGCGCAACATCGGCCTCAAGCAGCGCACGGCGCACTTCGCGCATGGCGGCGGTAACATCGCCTTCCGATAGCGCACCGCGTCCGGTGAGACTGTTGAGGATCGAGCCTAAGCGCTCTTGTAAAGATTCAAACATCAATATTCCTTTTAGACTCCCACCTAAAATTCGCTTTGACGGCCAACTGTCGCGATTTTCTGCGCTTCCGGTGCTCACGTACTGTAGTACGCTGCGCTCCGGTTCTCGAAAATCACTCCATTTGACTCATCAAACCAAATTTTGAGCCAGAACCTCTTCTTTGACAATATTGTCAAAGGTGGTGTTCCCTCCGGTAAAAAGCAAAGACATAAGCAAAACATCACCCGGGGGCGCGTCGCGCTGCCGGATGTTGCCCTCCCACATCATTTTCATTTGTCGAAAACGCGTGGGTCGGATGCTCGAAGACTAGACTTCTTGCGGATTTGGTTGCCTTAAACAGGAACTTGCCTTTTTTGTCAAGTTTTCGCCATGAGTTGATGCAATGGGGCGACTGGTGACAAACTTGAGTTTCATTGGCATTGTGTCGCGGGGCTGCGAATCACCCATTTTGGAGATTAAAACATGGCGCGAGTGCGCGGGACATTTCTGGCGGCAGTAGCCGCATTCACGGTTTTTGGTGCAACTTTTGCGCAGGCAGCATCCTGCAGCAGCACTGGCGGCGATTTTAACGCTTGGAAGGGCGAATTTGCCGCCGAAGCCAAGGCGCAGGGCGTTGGTGCCAAGGGTTTGGCCGCGCTTGCGGGCACAAACTACGCCACCAAGACCATCAACGCCGACCGTAACCAGAAAAGCTTCAAGCTTTCGCTCGATGCTTTTATGAAAAAGCGCGGCGGCCCTGCCATTGCCTCACGCGGCAAGGCGATGAAAAATGCTAACGCAGCGCTGTTCGCCAGCATTGAAAAGCGTTTTGGTGTTCCTGCCGGTCCGATTATCGCCATTTGGGGCATGGAAACTGGTTTTGGCTCCTATATGGGCGATCAAAACACACTTTCAGCCGTTGCGACACTTGCCTATGACTGCCGCCGCACCGAGTTTTTCACCGATCAGCTCTATGCAGCTCTTAAGCTAGTGGACCGCGGTGTTATTTCCGGCTCTTCACGCGGTGCGATGCACGGCGAAATTGGCCAAACACAGTTTTTGCCGAAGAATGTATTTTCTTACGGTGCTGATGGCGATGGCAACGGCCGTATTGATATGGTCGGCTCCAAGGCGGATGCGCTGGCTTCTACGGCGAATTTCCTCAAGGGCCATGGCTGGTCACGCGGCGGCGGCTATCAGCCAGGCGAAGGCAACTTTGGTGCTATCCAAGGCTGGAATGCAGCGAGTGTTTATCAGCAGGCTATCGCTATCATAGGCGCGCAAATCGACGGCTAGTGAAAATTAGTGAAAATTGGCATTGGCGGGCAACTGAAGCAATGTTCTGCGCTTCCGGTTCTCACGTACTATAGGTACGCTCCGCTCCGGTTCTCGAAAGCTGCTTCATTTGCCGCGCGACTGCGAATTTCCAATTGATAATTAGCGAATGAGGGTGGGCGATGAGCCTGCCCTTTTTGTTAGGTCGTTACAAATGGCTAAAGTGACGGGCGTTTATTTTGGAAACGTGGCGCAGCTATCGGCGATGGTCTTTTGCTCGGAGGAGATGATTTTATCGCCTTCGACGGCAAAATCCTCTTGGGTTAGCATCTCATTGCTTGGGAATTTGTAGCAAACTATTACCGATAAAATCGTGCCACTGCCAGATTTGAGCGTATGTTCAATTAAATGTGAAACTGAATGTTGGATGGTCGCGCCTTTGTTGGCTTGCTCCCATTCATCAAGGCTTTCGATGAATTCCGCTTTGGTTTGTGTGACGCTCAGATCATCAAGCGTAATTTTGGCGTCATCGCCCAAAAGTGCAGCAAATTCAGCGCGGTTGACTGCGCTGAGCGCGGCATACCAGCGGTCAATAAGCGTAGTCGGCGCATTATTATTGGAGCAGGCTGCGAGGACGAGACAGGTTACGAGCGCCAGCCGCCTCATATCGGTTATTTCGGCTCTGCGCGGACAAAATCACCCGTTTCAAGGTCCATAATACTGAGTTCGCCCGTGGAAATATCAAACCATGCGCCGTGAAGTGTAAGACGACCCTTGCCTTCGAGAATGGAAACGCAGGGGAAAGTGCGCAGATTTTGCAAGGAAAAGCGGATGGACACGCGCTCCATGGCCCGCTGGCGTTCGGAGGCGGTGAGCAACGTGTTGGCGCTGATCACTTCTGCTGCAGGCTTCACCAAATTCATCCAGCTGCCGATAAAATCACCGGGAGATAGAGGCGTAGCATCTTGATCCAAGGAGGCAGCGATGCCGCCGCAGCGGCCGTGGCCAAGCACCACGATATTATCAACCTTCAGGCTTTGCACCGCAAATTCCAGCGCTGCCGAAGTACCGTGATATTCGCCATCCGGCTTATAGGGTGGCACGAGATTGGCGACGTTTCGCACAACGAACAATTCGCCCGGGCCGCAATCGAAAATGGTTTCAGGGGCCGCGCGGCTGTCGCAGCAGGCGATGACCATTGTGCGAGGCTTCTGCCCCTCGTCCGCCAAATCGCGATAGCGCTTTGCCTCATGGGCATAGCGGCCCGCTAAAAATGCGTGATAACCATCGAGAAGTCGTTCTGGAAAATGGATCATAAAAAATGGTTAGCGGCAAAGGCTGCTAATTTCAACGGTGATTTTGCAGTGCATCTTGCATTTCTCCACGAATGGTTACGCGGGCGATTTTGGCCGTGCCCGCATCATGCGGCGCATTTGCACCATAGCCATCGGGTGTTGCAGCGAGCCGACATCGGTTGCTAGCATCAACTCGCTAGAACCACGCTTGGCGGCGCGGGCTAGCGTTTCAAAAACAGAGGCAGTTGTGTGTTGCAGTGCCTTTTCGTTGGCTTCGCCCATCAGCTTGCGGGCTAGAAATAATGCGGCAGTCAAATCGCCCAAACCATTGGTCGGGCCATCGACCAAGCGATGCTCAGCCATGATGGATTCAGATGACGTGACAAGAAGATTGCCCGTGCTACCTGCCATCATGGGAATCGCCGATGTGGCAATAACCAAGGGTGGGCTCAGCGCATCGGCGGCGGCCATAATGGCTTGGTTATCGGTCAGATCGCGCTTGGTGAGCCAGCCCAACTCAAAGCGATTGGGTGTGATAATATCGGCCAGTGGCAATAAATGTGCGGCAATGGCGTTGGCCGTTGCTTCCGGCACATAAAGCCCCTTGTCATCGCCAATTACGGGGTCGCAGAGATAGGTTGCCTTTGGGTTCAGCGCTTTCACAGTGGCAATCAGCTTGGCAACAGGCGCGGCCTGATTGGCATCGCCCAAATAGCCTGTCAGCACAGCGCCGACCTCGGAAAGCCATGGCGCGGCGCACAAATCATCCATCATGGCAGCAAACCCGGCGCTATCTGGCACGACGCGCGTGGCGCGGCCATGGCCCGGATGCCAAGGCAGCATAATAGTTGGCACAGCCCAGACTTGGAAACCAAGGCTTTCCAGCGCAAACACCGCCGCGCGATTGCCCACTGTCCCGCGCACGACATGGCTGGAGATCACGATAACTGCGGGGAGCGAATCCTGATTCATCGGTAAATTTAGTGTCCAAAATGGTTTAGCGGATTGTTGCAGACCGGACCGCTGCTAACAAGGCCGGATATTTTGCTTTTGCCATTTTATTGTCGCGATAATGTGAATAAGATGAAACTAATACCGTGGGGTTGGTAGATCATTTTAAGGGGTTACACATATGTTTGCATCTGTTGCGCCGCGCGCACTTCGCGCTTCATTCACTGCGGCTGTGCTTGTGCTGGTGGCGACGCTGGTTTCCGGCTGTGGCTTTAATGCCATTCCGACCCATGAAGAGTCTGCCAAGGCCGCATGGAGCGAAGTGCTAAACCAATATCAGCGCCGTGCGGATTTGATCCCTAATTTGGTGGAGACTGTGAAGGGCTTTGCCGCACAAGAAAAAGACGTGCTGGTTGGCGTTGTTGAGGCCCGGGCCAAGGCAACGCAGGTTTCCGTTCCTGCTGATATTTTATCGAACCCAGACGCGTTCAAGACGTTCCAAGAAAATCAGGCCGCGATCACCGGCTCACTCGGTCGTTTGCTGGCGGTTGCTGAAGCCTATCCTGATTTGAAGTCGAACCAGAACTTTTTGGCGTTGCAGTCGCAGCTTGAAGGCACTGAAAACCGCATTGCTGTTGCGCGCCGCGACTATATTGAGGCTGTTCGGGTTTATAACACCGAGTTAAAAACAGTGCCGGGCTCGATCTGGGCATGGCTGTGGTGGACGGCCAACAAGCCGTTTGAAACATTCACGGTTGCCGAAGACAAGATGGAACTTCCGAAAGTGAAGTTCTAAGAATTGTCAGGAAGGGTGCAGATGGCACCGTTAGTGATCCAGATGCGAGATAGCGTGCGCCAGCTCTTGTTGGCGTTCGCATTATTGTTCGTAGCCGCACTTCCTTCGCTGGCATTAGAGTTTCCGCCGCTTACGGGCCGTGTGGTTGATCTAGCGGATTTGCTAAGCCCCGAACAAGAGGCTGCGCTTACCGTCAAACTGGAAGCGTTTGAGCAAAAATCATCGGACCAAATCGTTGTGGCCACCATTCCCTCGCTGAACGGCGAGGTGTTGGAGGACTATGCAAACAAGCTGTACCGCACGTGGGCGCTGGGGCAAAAACAGGAAGATAATGGCGTTTTGTTTCTGGTTTCGCGTGATGACCACAAGCTGCGCATTGAAGTTGGCTATGGGCTGGAAGGCCAGCTGACAGATGCACTTTCCAAAATTATCATTGAAAATACCATTATTCCGGCGTTTCGCGGTGGCGATTTTGCGGGCGGCATCGCCAAAGGCACGGATGATATTATCTCAGTTGTTAGCGGCGACGGGGCGGAGCTTGAAGCGCGGGCGAAACGTAACTTGCAGGTCGATAGTGGCAATGCGCCTGATACAGTATTTATCGTCATTTTTGGCATTTTTTTTATGCTGATTTTCGGCAGCATCGTATTTTCCATGCTCACTCATGTATTTGGGACACGGGTTGGCCCGCGCCATTACCGCTGGTTGGGCATCAATGTGTATGACAGTCCGCCAAGCAGTGGCGGCTCATCTGGTGGCGGCTGGTCATCGGGCGGCGGTGGATGGTCCTCAGGTGGCGGCGGGTTTTCCGGCGGCGGTGGCTCGTCCGGCGGCGGTGGCGCATCGGGGGGCTGGTGATGAAAAATACAGTTACACCCGCAGACCATAAGCGCATCGCGGCGGCCATTCATGCGGCGGAAAGCCACACGGATGGCGAAATCCACGCGGTGATGGCGCGGCGCAGTGATGATTATTTCGTGGCGTCGGGGTTTGTACTTTCGGCGTGTTTGATGATCGTTTCAGTGCTTATTGCGCTTTATTTGGACCGTCACTGGCATTCAATCAGCCTGTCGCTTTATTCGCTTTTAGTGCTTGGCGCGTGGCTGGTCTGTATGGGGTTGCTGTGGTTTTTGCCCAATGCACGGCTGTACTTCATTCCCAATCGCATGGCCCGCAAGCGCGCGCATCAAAATGCGGCGGTGCAGTTTCTTGCCCGCAACATGCACGCCACGAAGAATCGCACGGGAGTGCTGCTGTTTGTATCGCTTGCCGAGCACTATGCCGAGGTCATTGCCGATGAAGGCATTGCCTCTTGTGTCGGCCAATCAGAGTGGGATGGCATTGTCGATGTGTTGATAAGCCATGCCAGCAAAGGCAAAATTGCCGATGGTTTCGTGGCCGCCGCGCAGCTTTCGGGCACCTTGCTCGCTACACATTTCCCGAAGACCAATGATGATACGAATGAATTGGACGATCATCTGGTCGAGCTTTAAAATCCGCCTTAGCGGCCAACTGGCGCAATTTTCTGCGCTTCCGGTGCTCACGTACTTAAGTACGCTGCGCTCCGGTTCTCGAAAACCACACCATTTGACTCACCAAGCCGAATTTTTGATATGGCACTAGAGACGAATGTTTGTGGGAGAGCCATGCTACCAAATCGCTTGCTTAAATGGTTGCGCTGTTGGAAACATTGCAAATCAAATCGCATTTGATCATCGCGGAGGGGACTATGGCTGAACTGGGAAGACCGGGTGTACCGAAGCGTGGCATCTATGGCTGGATGATGTTCGACTGGGCAGCGCAGCCGTTCTTTACGGTTGTCACAACGTTTATATTTGGGCCGTATTTTGTGGCACATTTTGCTGGAAGTCCCGAACAAGGCCAGACTCTTTGGGGCTATGCTGCTGCTGCTGCTGGTCTTATCATTGCGATATTATCCCCGGTATTGGGTTCAATTGCCGATCAAACTGGCCCACGCAAGCCATGGATTGGTGCATTTGGCATACTTCAAATTATTGGCACAGGTATGCTTTGGTATGCCGTTCCCGGCTCAAATCCCTATATTCCGTTGATTTTCTTCACACTTGCAACCATTTCTGCAGAGTTTTCGATCGTTTTCAACGATTCGATGATGCCGCGTCTTGTCACCAAAGAGCAGATTGGCCGCGTGTCTAACATTGCTTGGGCGCTTGGCTATCTCGGCGGAATGATTGCGCTGATTTTCGTACTGGCCTGCATGGCGGGAAATAGTGAGACGGGCAAAACCATCGTTGGTCTCACGCCGATTTTCGGGCTTGATCCCGCGACCTTTGAGGGCGATCGCGCGACAGGACTTTTGGCCTCGATTTGGTATTTCATCTTTGTATTGCCGATGTTTATATTCACGCCGGACACCAGTGATGCAGGCCGCAAGCCTCTTGGTGAAGCGGTCCATTTGGGTTTGGCCGAACTTAAGGAAACTCTCAAAGAGGTGCGGAAACGCGCGGGTCTTCT
Source organism: Phyllobacteriaceae bacterium (assembly GCA_043744175.1). Taxonomy (GTDB): domain Bacteria; phylum Pseudomonadota; class Alphaproteobacteria; order Rhizobiales; family Rhizobiaceae; genus JANMEX01. The sequence continues at coordinate 6,617 of JAYTVD010000158.1, read as the reverse complement.
GCGTTTTCTTGTTGCCCGTATGATTTATCAGGACGGTGTCAACGGTCTGATTATTCTGGGCGGAACCTTCGCGGCGGCGATGTTTGGCTGGAAAATTACAGAAATTGGCGTGTTTGGTATTCTCCTAAACATCACCGCCATTTTTGGGAATATTGCCGCCAGCTTCATGGATACCAAGCTTGGCTCCAAGCGCGTGGTCATTATCGCATTGATTTTATTGATGATTGCGCTGGTTGGCATTGTTTCCACCGGTGTCGATTACACGCTGTTTGGGTTGTTCAAATTTAATGCTGTCGGAGGCGGCGGGCTTTTTGATACTGGCGCTGAAAAGGCCTATATTATCTATGGCTTGTTCATCGGCCTGTCGCTTGGCCCCGTCCAAGCCTCGTCGCGCTCCTATATGGCGCGAAGCGTTAGCGCCAAGGAAGCTGGCCGCTATTTCGGGCTTTATGCGCTATGCGGTCGTGCAACTTCGTTCATGGCACCGTTCACTGTGGCAACAGTAACCGCGCTGTCGGGTTCAGCCCGCGTCGGCATGGCGACCTTAATGATCTTCTTCGTGATTGGCCTCTATATCCTCTGGTCCACGCCTTATCCAGCGGCTGTGGTCGAGGAGTAAGGGACTGATATTGTTGCGCTAATCAGTGTTTGAAATGCCTTATACCCGTAAACACCATGGCAATGCCCGCGGCATCGGCGGCGGCGATGACTTCGTCGTCGCGCATGGAGCCGCCGGGCTGAATGACGGCGGTAGCGCCCGCTTCGATGGCTGAAATCAGGCCATCGGCGAAGGGGAAGAAGGCATCGGAGGCGACGACTGAGCCGTGGGTTAGCGGTGTGGCCAGGCCTGCGACCGCTGCGGCGTCTTCTGCCTTGCGGGCGGCGATGCGCGATGAGTCCACGCGGCTCATTTGGCCAGCGCCAATGCCGACGGTCGCGCCGTCTTTGACATAGACAATTGCGTTTGATTTCACATGCTTAGCCACACGGAAGGCAAAGCGCAGGTCGGATAATTCCTGATCCGTCGGCGCGCGCTTGGTGACGACTTTGAGATCGATGTCGTCAATGACGAAATTGTCACGGTTCTGCACCAATAGGCCGCCTGCCACCGTTTTGGCGGCAAGACCCGCGGCGCGGGGGTCAGCCATCGCGCCCGTCACAAGCAACCGCAAATTCTTTTTATTCGCAATGATTTCAATGGCTTCGGCGCTGGCTTCAGGCGCGATTATGACTTCCGTGAACGTCTTGACGATCTCAGTGGCGGACACGGCATCCAGCTTTTGGTTCATGGCAACAATGCCGCCGAAGGCTGATGTGGTGTCGCAGGCGAGTGCCTTTGCGTAGGCCTCAACGAGCGTTTTGCCGGTGGCAACGCCGCAAGGGTTGGCGTGTTTGATGATGGCGATAGCGGCGCTTTGGCTCGCGTCGAATTCACTTGCCAGTTCAAAGGCGGCGTCTGTGTCGTTGATATTGTTGTAGGAAAGCTGCTTACCTTGCAGCTGCTTGGCTGTTGCGACACCGGGGCGGTTGTCGCCGGTTTTATAGAAGCCTGCGGACTGGTGCGGATTTTCGCCATAGCGTAGCGATTCTGCGAGCTTTCCACCGATGGCGCGGAAGTCAGGGGTCTCGATTTCGAGCTCGCTGGCGAACCAGTTTGAGATCATGGCATCATAGGCGGCGGTGCGGGAAAATGCTTTAGCGGCTAATTCTTGGCGCAGGCGGTAGGGAAGCATCCCATTGTTATCATTGAGTAAATTGATAACTTTTGCATAGTCGGCAGGGTCGGTGACGACCGTGACATAGGCGTGATTTTTCGCCGCCGCGCGGATCATGGCGGGGCCGCCGACGTCGATATTTTCGACAGTTTCGGGGTAATCGCCGTTGCGGGCGCGGACTTCTTCGAACGGGTAAAGCGTGATGACGGCCATATCAATTTCGGGGATATTATGCTCGATCATCGCCGCGACATGGTCGCCATCATCACGAATGGATAGCAAGCCGCCATGGACGGACGGGTGCAAAGTCTTGACGCGGCCATCCATAATTTCGGGAAATTGCGTGATTTCGGAAACGTCTTCGACGCGAATGCCGTTATCTTTCAATGTCTTGGCTGTGCCGCCCGTTGAGATAAGCTCAATGCCGTGACTGATAAGCTCGCGGGCGAAATCCAACAATCCTGTTTTATCAGATACGGAAAGCAGCGCACGGCGCACAGTTACCAGATCTGGAGCCGGGATTTTCTTCGATGCAACAGCCATTGCCATTCCTCAAATGTTTCTAAGCGGTCGCATTATTCGTAATCGTGATGTGTACCATATCACTGGAAAATGCTCCGCGTGGCGGCGCTTTAGCACCGCTTGTTTCAGGATGCCAGTGGGAGTTTGTGCAGTGCACAATATGGTTATCGGGATCAGGTCGGAAAGCGGTCGGCAAACGCCCGAAGATGGTACGGAATGGATGCGCAATGCGCACGGAAAAGATACGCTACGGATACGAAAGGCGTGCGCCGCTAGCGCGACCAGTTTCCGAGCGCTGTGCGGGTGAATTGCCATGTCACTTCGCTGATATCGGTGGCATCAAACTCGAGCAAAATCATTTTGGTTTTCTGCGGCCCGCTGATGCCTGCGAAATAAACCGACGCGTCAATTGTCGGTGCGAGCTCATTGCAGGTGAAAACCCATGTGTCATCACGCTCCGCGCTCAGCACCAGCTGGCCGTCGCCATTTACCTCAATGCCGACTGACGGGTGGAGGTGAAAGCGCACGGCGATGTGGTTGCGATTGTTGGAGCGTAGCGGAAATCCTTTTTGATCGACAAAGCTATCCTTGCCAGCTAGCACCGAGCCGCCTTCGGATAATATCATCTGGCGTTCATGCACCACTCCGAAGACACGCATGAAGCCATCATGGCTGGCGAGAAATCCTTCGCTGCCTGTGTGGTGTAAACGGCGCACTGGCACATGGCGCGGGCCGGAGACGATGGGCGTGCCAAACAGATTGCGTGAGGATTGGGATTTGGCAAAGCGACAAGAAGATGTGTCGTTGACGGTGGCAGTGGAGTGGGCGGCAGTGGTGCGGGATAGGAGGTTAAAGTCGGCAGGGCCGAAGCGATCCGTTCCGGCGTTGACGATATAGCGGTGGCGGCCGGACGACAGTTCGAACGACAAGCAACCGGCATGGGCATCTTGCGAGGCGCTGAGCGGCGGCGGCAGGCCGGTATCGGCAATGACGGTGACGTTGCCCAAGGTGAGGCGCTGATAGCCGGAATGCGGCGCGGAGGACAGCGGGCTTCCTGCCGTATCATCATGGCGCAGCACGGCGGCGATGCGCTCTTGCATGGCATAGCCCGCACCATTGAAATGGGCCAGCGCGCCATCGCAATGGCGAAAGAAGCGCAGCGCTGGCAGCATCCGCTCAATGGCGGCGACCAGCGCCTGCGGCGGATTTTCAGATTGGTTGGCGTAGGTTTGGCGCAGTGGCAAGAGGTCCGTCAAAAGCTCCAGCACCGTTTCCGGATTACGTGAGATATGGCCGCCGTCAGGCAACACTTGGCGGGCAAGCTCCAGTTCCAAATTGCGCGTGGCGGAGGTAAGCCGCGCAGCGGAAACGGGCAGCGACAGCGCAGCAAACACCAGCGCTATGCGGCAGCGCAGCTTGGCCTCGCAATCATCCATCGCGGGGGCCATCGTGCGCAAATAGCGCAGTTGGAATGCCAGCGATTTTAAGAATGCGCGGTAGAAATCAAGGTTGCAGTCTTTGAGTAGCGTGCCGGAGTGCTGCAGCCAGGCGATGACGCGTTTGGCGACAATATCCGGCTCCCATGTCAGGCCCTCGATATTTCTGCCGTAAAGCCGCATCCAGTCAGAAACCAGCGTGCGGGCGTGAACGGAGGCCAGCTCGGTTCCCGCCTCGCGGCTATGGCGCAGCCAGCGGAAATTATGCAGTGCCGCCTGCCATTCCTCAGAAGGGGGGATGATTTCGAAAGGCGATGCGCCGCCGGTCTCGACGCTTTTGCCCGCCAGCGCAATGCGTCCGGCATAAAACTCCTGCGCGATGTGGGCATCGGCCATGCGCAAATCTGGCGGGGCGATGAGAATACGATCCGGCGTCATGCCTGAAAAGCGCCAGCGCGCAATCGGCCCTGAGCGCAGCCGTCGGCTAACCTTGCGCCAAAGACCCGCGGCGGCAAGACCAATCATCCGTGGCTGATCTGCCAGACTTCCGGCCATGCGCTCTCCCCGTTAGCATCCCCTTAACTATGATAACGGGGATGGGGACGAGTGCAAGCGGTTTGGTGGAGCCAGTTCAAAAGGCTTTTGGAAGTCCGGCCTTTTTTAGAATTTCATTGGCTGTATGACGGGATTTAATTCCGGCATCGACTGTAACTTTGTGGCCGGAAATAGGATTAAGCCAAATCTCGTGATCGCCCTTCGCAGACCTGAAATGCGAAAACCCTGCATCGGCAAGAAGTTTGGTTAGATCCCGATAGAAATTCGCCATGCTAAGAACACCTGCGCGGTGTCATGCAGCAATAACTTGTCGGCTCGTTGTGAAAAGCTCAATGTTGATTTTTTCGGCAAGGTCGGTTTCAAGTAAATCTCGCGCCAAAATTGGAAGTTTTGCCGTCAACTCGTCGATTGTGGATGCCTCTGTTACCAGCCCCAATTTTCCGTCAGCCACAGCGACCCAAACCTCGGCCTCGTCATCCCAAAATGCGCGAACAACAATTTTCATTGGTTTCTCCATGCGGTAAACATATCATAATTCAAATGGATTGATAGATATGGCCCTGAGGTCCCACTATCACTTTATTGCAGGCTTAGTTGTGTGGTTGGATTGGTGAGGGTCATAGATGACTGAAGGAAAATGCATGATGACCGACAGCCTTAAAGGCCGCATTAGTGATGATACATTTGATGATTTCCAAGTAGAGCAGGGTCTGCTGGAAGAAGTGCAAGATATTGCAATTGCGCGCATTGTTGATTGGCAAACCGCAGACGCGATTAGACCACACAAGAGTCTGAGCGAAACTGAGATTTGAGTACGGCCCTTAAGCCTATTTCTTCTTAAACCGTGCCGCAAAGAATCCGTCCATGCCGGCCAGACCATCTTCGTCGTTCGGTAAATCTGCAGGGGTGGAGCGTAGGTAGCCGTGGGCGTCTATCAGGCTTTCCATGCCGGGTAGCTCGCTTGGCAAAATAGGATCGGCGACGAGGCTGGGGATTTCATAGACGGCGCGGTCGGCCAGGTCTTCGCCTTCTTGGGCTATCAGCGAGCAATTGGCGAACACCAGCGTGCCGCCGGGTTTTACCAGTGTTGCCGCGTGGGTGAGCAGTTTGAATTGCAGCGCGGCGAGCTTGTCGATGTCGGCTTGCGTCTTGGTCCACGCCACATCCGGATGGCGGCGGATGGTGCCGGTGGACGAGCAGGGCGCATCCAACAGCACGGCGTCATACAATTCAGCAGGTTTATGGTCCAGCAAATTGCCGTGCCATGTTCCGGCTTTGAGGCCGAGGCGGGCGAGGTTTGATTCCAAGCGCTTGAGCCGCGTGGCGGAAAGATCGAGCGCGGTGACGTTGGCGCCCGCTGCACAAAGCGTTGCGGTTTTGCCGCCGGGCGCGGCGCAAAGGTCTGCCACGCGCTTACCCTTCACATTGCCCATTAGCTTGGCAGGCAGGCTGGCAGCGACATCTTGCACCCACCATTCACCCTCCGCAAAGCCCGGAAGTTCCGGCACGGACGATGGCAGGTCTGCCACGCGCACGGTGCCGTTGGGTAGCACAATGCCGCCAAAGGCATCGGCCCATTTTTGCGGGTCTGATTTTACGGTGAAATCAATTGGCGCTTCGATGCGGTGCATGGCGACGATGGCGGCTGCTTTGGAGCGGCCGTAGGATTGCATCAGGCTTTCGGCCAGCCATTTGGGCGCATCAACTGTATTGGCGTAAAGCGTTGGCATTTGCTCATCGGTGGCGCGGATGAGATTGCGCAAAACGCCATTGACCAGATTGGCAAACTTGGCATTGCGCGGATCTTGGCGGGCGGATTCTACCGCCAGATCAACTGCCGAATGGTTTGGCACATCGAGAAACAGGATTTGCGCGGCGGCGACATGGAGCAAATGTTGCAGGCTCTTGGCGTTGGCGGGCAGGGCGCGATCATAAAGCGTGACGAGAAAGGCCTCGATGGTGTTGCGATGGCGCAAGGCGCTGGAAAGAATGGCGCGCACCAGCGAGCGGTCGCGGCCATCTAACGCACGGTATTGCGGGTGGCCGTTTGCTTCATCCGTCAGGCCATCAAGCGGGGTGGCCGTGTCTATCACTGCGCCGAGCAAGCGCTGTGCACACAGGCGCACCGCAAGACCCGGGCGGGCGGATGTATCGGCGACTTTGGCCTCGTCATCCCATCTCATGACGGGTTACGTCCCCATGGTCCGGAAGAGTTGGGGCCGCTAGATGTTGGCTGCGAGGGTGCTTCGTTCATTGGCGCTGGCTCTTCACTTGTGGCCGCATGGCCCATTTCTATCGCCAGCGCTTCAAGTTCCGCCACACGACTTTCCGTTGACGGGTGGGTAGAGAAAAGCCCGTCCATGCGCAAGCCCGATAGCGGATTGACGAT
>JAYTVD010000157.1:0-4262 GCA_043744175.1 Phyllobacteriaceae bacterium | reverse complement strand
CGCCATCAAAAACCACGCCCTCAATTTCGACAACTTCCGTGTCTTCCGCCGCGAACAAGTGCCCATCGCCGCCGTAAATAATGCGCGAGGCTCCGGCCACGCCCTTAATGCGCACACGCTTGGGCAGTGTCAAATTTGAGACGACATATTCGCCCGGCGGCAGATAGATTTCTTGATTGGTTCTCGAAGCCGCCGCCAGCATTTTTGAAAAAATCTTGGATTGGTCGTCAAGCGTATCGGGGCGGAAGCCAAGCTCAGTCGCATCAATCGAGCCGCGAATGCCGATGCCTTGGGCAAGGTTAGCCGCCTGTGCAGACCGCGCCGCGAAGGCGGACGTAGCGACCAAACCAAATAAAAAATCACGACGTTTCATTTCGCTTCCCTTTTGTTAGATTGGGAGCATGATTGATGCCAATAGGATCGTCGCAAAATGGGACAATTTGTGATTGGTTTGATTACGATCAACCGTAATTGGCCATAAGTCTGCGATCTTGCGGACAGGTTAGAAATCTATGGAATGAACGCAATGAGCAGTGCATTTACAAAAGATGTCGATAATGGTGGCGCGATGCCCGAGGTGGGCGAGCGCCAAATCAGCGATGCCCGCAATTTGGTCACCCACGAAGGTTTGGCCATGATGGATGCAGAAATTGCATTTCTGCAGGATGCGATGGGCAAAGCGGAAGCTGCAGGTGATCGTGAGCAAATTGCCTTGAACGCCCGTGACTTGCGCTATTGGAGTGCTCGTCGCGAGAGCGCGGAAGTTTCAGTGCCGGATGGCGAAAGCGATGTTGTGCGCTTTGGCATGACCGTCCAGCTAAAAGGTGCGGATGGCAAGCTAGTGACGTGGAAAATCACCGGCGAGGATGAGGCCGATGTCAAACACCACAAAATCTCGCACGTCTCGCCTATGGCGGCGGCGCTGTTTGGCAAGAAGCACGGCGAAGTCATTTCATTGAATGACCGCGAATGGGAAATTGTCAGCCTAAGTTCGGATGCCAGTTGAATTTATAGCCACTTTTTGTAGCGGAAATAGACCAGCGGCAAGATAGCGGACGCTAGCATGATAACAATTGCGAACGGATAGCCGTGCGGCCAATCCAGCTCGGGCATAAATTTGAAATTCATACCGTAGATCGAAGCCACCAAGGTCGGCGGCATGAAGCCGACTGAGGCGACCGAGAAAAATTTGATAATGGCGTTTTGCTCGACAGACACGAGCCCAACAACCGTATCCAATAGAAATGTAATCTTGCCGGACAAAAAGTCAGAGTGTGTGCGCAGTGATTGAATATCGCGCTCAATCAGCAACAAGCGACTTTTGACCACTGATTTTTTGCCTGCCGCCGTCGGGTCTGTGTGCATGTATGAAATCAGGCGGCTGAGGCCAGATAGACATTCGCTAACCTTTGAGAGGAACGAACCTTCATTACCCAGCAGCCGCATCGCGCTGCGAAAGCGCGGTGTGGACATTGGGTTGGTATTGTCAGCAAACAACAGGTCAGACTCATGATCGAGGTGGGCAGCCACACCCTCAAGCAAATCTGCGACGCGGTCTGTCACGCTTTCCAGCAAGCCCAGCATCACGGAGCGCCCGTCACAGCCGCCTTTGACCAATTCATTACCGGGCTTGGTCACACGGTTGTGGAAAAACAAAATGGCTTTGGGTTCAACATAGCGCACAGTGATCAGCAGATCACCCGTGAGAATAAACGTCACAGGATTGATGCCGGGTTTCATGCCTTCTGATGAGTGAAGCAAAGGCACAGTAAAATACTGCGCATCATTCTCCGCATAAAACCGGCTGGAATCTTCAATTTCCTTCATGTCCTCGCGGGTAGGAATGGAGATACCAGTGAGGTGCTCAACATGTTGATCTTCGTCCTGCGTTGGGTGAAGTATATCAATCCAAACCGTTTGCGCGGGCAGGGCTTCGTCCCGTGCCAGTTTTTGCGGCTGGAGCATGGTATTTTGGATCGAGTAGGCAGTTATCATCTGGTGGTTCTATTCTACTGAAATGCAATGATCTTTGAAGAACATGGTAGCACCGGTTTCGTCAATCTCACCAGCGGCAACGCCGAGGACAAACGCGATTATATCCTGCTGGTCGGCCTCTACGCTCCAACCGTTGATAAATAAAAAAACGTCGGCTGCGATGTAACCCGTCCGTTTGTTGCCATCAATAAACGGATGGTTTTTGACAAGGCCAAAAAGATAAGCTGCCGCCAGTTCAAAAATGTCCGGCGTGCCGTATGCCTCTTTTTGCAATGGCCTGTTCAATGCCGATTCCAACATGCCCTCATCGCGCAAGCCTGTCGCTCCGCTGTGCAAGCGAAGTTGCTCGGCGTGCATCGCCTCCAGTAATTCACGATCGTGATGGGTTGTCATTTTGCGAGTTCGCGCAATGCGACTTCATATTTTTTCATGCGCTCGCGCGCAATTTGCATTTTGCGCTCGAACTCTTCGCGGGTGTCAGAAATAGCACGAACCCGCAATTCATCGCCGTCCTTTATCAAGACAACACTGTCGCCTGCACGAAGGTTCATTTGCTCCAAAACATCCTTCGGAATAATAACGCCTTCCGAATTTCCGATCTTGCGAATGACTGTGTTCATCTTGATGTCCTCATGTTTCAACATAGGGAATAACATCAAAGTCAGTATGTTGCAACTGTGATTATAACAGCATCACTTCAGCCGCTCCAGCAAGTCCAATGCCGCTTGCGCAATCACGGTTCCGGGCGGGAAAATCGCCGTTGCGCCAGCCTTTAAGACATCAGCCATATCATTGGGAGGAATAACGCCGCCGACCACAATGAGAATATCATCTCGCTTGAGCCTGCTAAGCGCAGATTTCAATTCTGGAACCAGCGTCAAATGCCCCGCAGCAAGCGAAGAAACGCCAACGATATTGACGTTTTCGCGGGCGGCCAGTTCGGCCACTTCTTCCGGCGTTTGGAACATCGCTCCCACCACTACGTCAAAGCCCAAATCACCAAAGGCGCTGGCAATCACCTTTTGCCCACGGTCATGGCCGTCTTGCCCAATCTTGGCGACCAGAATGCGTGGCGCGCAGCCTGTCTTCTGCTTGAAATCGTCCACGCTTGCCGCAGCGCGGGCCACCGCAGGGTCGCTCCCCGCCTCTTTACGATAAACGCCGGAGATGGTTTTCACTTTCGCCACATGGCGTCCAAACGCCTTTTCCAAAGCCAGCGATATTTCGCCCACAGTCGCCTTCGCCCGCGCTGCTTTCACTGCAAATTCCAGCAGATTGCCCGTGCCATTTCGCGCCGCATTCGTCAGCGCACCCAGCGCGTTTTCAGTAGCAGAAACATCGCGCGTGCCTTTAAGTTCCTGCAGCTTGGAAAGTTGCCGCGCCCGCACTTCGGCATTGTCAATTTTGAGAACATCAACCTCAATGTCTTGGCTCGGCTTGAACGAGTTAACGCCCACCAGAATCTGTTTGCCGCTATCAATCCGCGCTTGCGTCCGTGCGGCAGCTTCCTCAATACGCAGCTTCGGAATGCCAGCCTCAATAGCTTTTGCCATGCCGCCCAGCGCTTCCACTTCCTCGACGTGCTGCATCGCCCGTGCCGCCAAATCATGAGTGAGACGTTCGACGTAAGCAGAGCCGCCCCACGGATCGATAATGCGTGGCGTGCCGGATTCTTTTTGCAAAATCAGCTGCGTGTTACGGGCAATGCGCGCCGAATGATCGGTCGGCAGCGCCATCGCTTCATCGAAGGAATTGGTATGCAAAGACTGTGTATGCCCTTGTGTCGCCGCCATCGCTTCAATCATTGTGCGCATAATATTGTTGTACGGATCTTGCGCCGTCAGCGACCAGCCGGATGTCTGGCAATGTGTGCGCAGCGAAAGCGAGCGCTCGTCTTTGGGTGCGAAGTTATTCTTGATGAGCGCCGCCCAAATCAGCCGCGCGGCCCGCATTTTGGCAACTTCCATGTAGAAATTCATGCCAATCGCCCAAAAGAATGATAGGCGCGGCGCAAAACTATCAATCGGCATCCCTGCTGCAACACCCGCGCGGGCATATTCAATGCCGTCTGCAATCGTATAGGCCAGCTCCAAATCCGCCGTCGCGCCAGCCTCTTGCATGTGATAGCCGGAAATGGAAATCGAGTTGAATTTAGGCATGTTTTGCGCGGTGTAGGCAAAAATATCTGACACAATCCGCATGGATGGTTGCGGTGGATAAATATAGGTGTTGCGCACCATAAATTCTTTGAGAATGTCGTTTTGGAT
>JAYTVD010000156.1:0-15427 GCA_043744175.1 Phyllobacteriaceae bacterium | reverse complement strand
GGTTTATGAGACATTTTTGGATATTAACGGCACAGAATTGATCCTGATGGATCAGCGCCCTTCGCCCGCTGGACCTCCCGTTTGGAAGGGCTTGCCCTACCGCGACGTGGCGCATACGACCAATCCAACTGTGCATCCATTCATCGCGATCGGCACAGCCTTAGCCGACAAAGGTTTTGCCACACCCCAAATTTATGCCCGTGATTTGGAGCAGAATATTTTGATTCTCGAACATTTGGGCAAAGGTTCGTTTCTCGCAGATGACGGTGCGCCCATCCAACAGCGCTACGAACTTGCCGCGCAATTACTCGCAAAGATTCATGAAGCAGGCATTCCGCAAGACATCAACGCTGCGGGAATAAACTGGCACGTGCCTGCATTCGACCGCGACGCGTTAATGATAGAAGTGTCGCTGGCGCTGGACTGGTATTTTCCGTACCGCCTTCAGCGCGAGCCAAGTGAAGCTGAACGGGCGGAATTTATCGCCGCTTGGGATGAGCAATTCACAACGTTAGATCCCGGCCGCTACGGTCTGTTATTGCGTGATTATCATTCGCCCAATATCGTATGGCGTCCAGAACTCAGTGGCTTTGACCGGCTTGGCCTGCTTGATTATCAGGATGCGCTATGGGGGCCGAATGCCTATGATCTGGCATCGCTTGCCCAAGATGCCCGGGTGACGATTGCACCCGACATGGAAGCGGCAATCATCCGAGCGTACACCAATAGCCGCACCAAGAACTTTGATGCAGCCAGTTTCTCCAGCGAGTATGCCCTCATGGCTTTGCAGCGAAACACCAAAATTCTCGGTATTTTTATCCGTCTGGAACGGCGCGACAACAAGCCCTATTACCGCCAGCATTTGCCGCGCATTGAATCTTATGTCCGCGCAACTTTAATGCATCCGGCACTTGCACGACTGGCCCGCTTCTATGCTGATATGGGCTTGCAACCTTAACGCAAAGTGATTCGCCTATGCCCGCTAAAACCAACATTCCAAAAGTGGCAATGGTGCTCGGCGCTGGCCTTGGCAAACGTATGAGGCCAATTACTGACACGATACCCAAACCGCTAGTGTGGGTTGGTGGCAAAGCGCTTATTGACTGGGGATTGGATAGTCTGGTTGATGCCGGTGTCACCCGCGCGATCGTTAACGTTCATTATCTGGCGGATAAGTTGGAAGCGCATCTGCGCACTCGTAAAGACGTGGACATCACGATTTCCGATGAGCGCGAAGCGTTGCTGGAGTCTGGCGGCGGGATTATCAAGGCGCTGCCGCTGCTTGGAAGCGAGCCGTTCTACCTGGTCAATTCAGATACATTTTGGCTCGACGATAGGCGTTCAAACTTGGTTGCCATGGCGGAATATTTTGATGCCGAAAAGATGGATATTCTACTGATGCTGGCGAGCGCCGAGCAGGCGACGGGCCACGGGGCGGCCACGGATTTTGTCTGTGCAGCAAACGGGAAATTAGCGCGCTATAAGGCGGGCGATGCCAATCCATTTATCTATGCGGGCGTTGCCATCCTGCATCCTCGCATTTTTCTGGGTGCTGAGAATGATGCACATTCGCTGAACCGCGAGTTTAACATCGCTATTGAAAATGGTCGCCTTTATGGCCTGCCGATGCAGGGCAAATGGCTCACCGTTGGCACACCGGATGCAATTGCCCCTGCGGAAGCGGTTGTTGCTGCGCATAGAAATCGCACATGAGCGGCCAAACGCCTAATGTATTTTCCATCCCCAGCGGTGCGCCGTTTCTGAAAACGCTTGCGGAAGCTCTCATCAGCGGCAAACTGGTGGCAGGTTTTAAGCCAGATAATGACCCGCTGGCGCTTGCCTCTGTCACTATCTATGTGCCTACCCGCCGCGCTGCGCGCGCATTACGTTCAGTGTTTGCCGAGCTTTCAGGGTCAGGCACGACCATTTTGCCGACGATCAAACCACTTGGCGAGTTTGATGAGGATGCCGGCTTCTTCGATGAAACAGGGCCCGCAGTGCTTGAGGAAAATCAAGCGATAGGAGCCGAAGAGCGCGTGTTGCATTTGGCAAAGCTGGTGCGGCGCTGGGCGGGATTTCTTCCTAACTATGTCAAAGACCTATTCGGCACAGACCCGATGGTCGTGCCGACAACAGCTGCCGATGCGCTTTGGCTGGCGCGAGATTTGGCCAGTCTCATTGACGAAGTTGAGCGCGAGGGTGGCTCTTGGGACAAGTTAAAGGATTTGGTTCCAGAAGAGCTGGCGGGCTGGTGGCAACTCACATCCGAATTTATGACCATCGTCTCGCAGCACTGGCCCAAGCAATTGCAAGAGCTTGGGCTTAGCGAACCGTCCGCTCATCGCAATATCATCATGCGGGCTGAGGCGAAGCGGTTGGAAAATGCAAAGCTTACTGGCCCGGTGATCGCCGCCGGCTCCACCGGGTCTGTACCGGCCACTGCCGAACTACTCAATGTCATCGCCCGCTTGCCGCAGGGCGCATTGGTGTTGCCGGGGCTGGACCGTGACTTAAATGACGAGGCGTGGGATGCGCTTTCAACGCAGATAGAAACACCATCGGTGTTCGGCCATCCGCAATTTGGTTTGAAGAAACTGATGAAACTTGTCGATGTGACTCGGGATCAGGTCAGAGATATTGGTGCCGTTCCAACAGATATCAAACAACGCACGTCGGTAATTTCGGCAGCCTTGATGCCTGCGGACACCACACACCACTGGGCGAGCTTGCTGCATAAAGAACGCACCGACGATGGCTTTGCCAATGTCAGCGAAATCGTCGCGGCATCGGAGAGTCAGGAGGCGATTGCGATTGCGATTGCGCTTCGAAAGGCCATTGAAGACAAGGCTTATCCAGCCGCACTTGTTACCACGGACCGCACGCTGGGCCGCCGTGTCAGCGCCGAGTTGGAGCGCTTCGGCATTAAGGCTGATGATTCCGGCGGTACGCCGCTGGACCAGACGCCGCCGGCTGCACTGTTTCAGCTTTTGCTCGATGTGGTGTTTGCGCCCGCCGACCCAGCAAAGCTTTTGGCGCTGCTTAAGCATCCACTCACAGCCCTTGGCGTCAACCGCGCCAAGACGCGGCGCGGCGCGGAGGTGCTGGAGCTTTTAGGCCTACGCGGTGGTGTGACGGTGATTGAATTACCGACTATTTTGGAAAGACTGAAGACTGCCAATAGACGAGATGATGAACCCTACCAGCCAGCCTATATCAAGAGACTCACGATCCAAGAAACAGAGGATGCTGTTGATGTCGCGCTGGCACTTAGCGAAGCGCTCGCCCCACTGATAACCTTTGCATCGGGCGCTGATCCCGTCACCGTCTCGCAAGCCTGCAAGCTCAGCGTCGCGGCATTTGAGGCTATCGGCATTGATGAGACTGAAGGCGTTGCATTGCTTTACGCTGGCGACAGCGGAGAGGCACTTGCGCAGCATTTGCGAAATCTCATCGCAGCTGACGTTGATTATGAGTTTCTACCCTCAGAATGGCCATCCATTCATGGCGCGATGATCTCTGGCCAAGCGGTTAAGCCGAAGTTCGGTTCAGATCATCGCGTGTTTATCTGGGGTGCGCTCGAAGCTCGTTTGCAGCATGTCGAAACCATCGTGCTCGGCGGGCTTAATGAGAAAAGCTGGCCATCACGCCCGTCGGATGATCCGTTCCTGTCACGCGGTATGAAGAGCGGTATTGGCATCGAACCGCCGGAGCGGCGTGTCGGTTTGGCTGCACATGATTTCCAAATGCTCACTGGTGCCAAGCATGTCATTCTTTCGCGCGCAGCACGGATTGACGGCGCGCCCTCGGTCGCCTCGCGCTGGCTGCAACGGCTTCATGCTGTGATGGGTGAGACCCAAACCAAGGTCATGCAGGCGCGGGCGCAGGGCTATTTGCACTGGGGCCGTCAAATTGACCTTGGCCAAAATTCACCCCGCGAAAAACGCCCGAACCCGACGCCTGCGCTGCACTTTCGCCCCAAACGTTTCAGCGTCACGGAAATAGAAGTACTGCGGCGCGACCCTTTTGCCATCCATGCCAAGCGCATTCTTGGGTTAGAGCCTTTGCAGCCTCTGCTGCGCCAACCTGATGCAGCCGAGCGGGGGCGGCTGTTCCACAACATCGTCGAAGAGTTCGTGCGCCAGCGCATAAAAGCGCCCGGCACCAAAAAAGAATTGGAAGCAATCGGCAGCAAGCTATTTGCCGATGAAGGCCTGCCGGAGGAAACGCACGCGCTGTGGTGGCGGCGCTTTGAAACCATGGTGGAGCATTTCATTGCATTTGAAGACGAGCGGGCTGGCTTTATCAATGCGTCGCATGTCGAGCAATCCTCGTCGGAAATTGAAATAGGCGAAAGCGGTGTGACATTGCGTGGCCGCGCTGACCGCATCGACAAAATGGTGCTCGGCGGCGCGGATATTGTCGATTATAAAACTGGCTCTACTCCGTCCATCGGGCAGGCCTTCACGCTGGTCAGCCCGCAGTTGGCACTGGAGGCCGCGCTGCTGAAACGCAATGGTTTTGATGTCAAAACGCACGCGAGTGATTTGCTTTATGTCCGGCTGAAACCAGATGGTACGGTGAAACCTGAGTCTATTTTGAAATCAAAAAAGAATGACGAGGGCATCAATGCTGATGCGCTCGGCGAGCGGGCATGGGCAAAACTGAGCGCCATGATTGCTTACTACGCATCCGAAACAAACGGCTACATCTCGCGTGCCATGCCCTTCAAAGCCGGTGATTTGGAAGGTGACTACGACCATCTTGCCCGCGTAATGGAGTGGTCATCCGGCGGCGATGATGGCGGAGATGCACCTGTATGAGCGAGAAAAAGCCAATCAAACTGGACGCGAAAACCCGTGAAGGCCAAGCCACGGCTTCGGACCCTGCCAACACAGTATGGGTATCCGCCAATGCCGGTTCTGGCAAAACCCATGTGCTGTCGCAGCGCGTTATCCGCTTGCTTTTGGATGGCGTCGAACCATCGCTCATCCTTTGTCTGACCTATACCACGACGGCGGCGGCGCAGATGGAAAACCGTGTTTTCGAGCGGCTGGCGGCATGGACGGCGCTTGATGACATAAAACTTAGCGATGCGATATTTGAGATTGAAAGCAAGCGTGCGAATGCGCCCCGCCTCAAGGCTGCCCGTAATTTGTTTGCCCGCGCGCTGGAAACGCCTGGCGGCTTGCAAATCCAAACCATCCACGCCTTTTGCACATCCGTGCTGAAACGCTTCCCGCTGGAAGCCAATATTGCCGGGCATTTTGAACTGCTCGATGATGCCACGGACGTCTATATCCGCGAGGAAGCCAAGCGCCAAATCACCATTCAAGCCTATCGCGGGGGCGATGAGGAATTATCGAGTGCGTTTGAAATCGTGCTGGATGCTGGCGGCGAAGAGGGGTTGAAAAACCTGTTTGAGGCGGCGCTTGGCGGACCCAACCGCAGTGCGCTGGCAGGCTTTTTGGCGGACTTGAAATCGGGGGCGATTGATGGGTCTGCGCTCGATGATTTGGTGGGGTTAGCGCCGGACGATACAGCCGAAAAAATCATAGCCGACAGCTGGCCGCTTCTGGCAATGCCGGTTGAAATGATGCGGTCGCTAGCGAATATTGCGCCGACATCGAAGCTGAAAACCATCAGCGAATTTGGTTATGCACTTGGCGCAATTGTCAATGTTACGTCGCCTAACGAACGGCTGGAACATCTCACAAAAGTGTTTCTGAAGGCAGACGGCGACCCGCGTAAGGCGGCATCCTTTGCCAAGGAGCCGCTGCTATCGGTTGCGCCGGATTTGGCGGACCGCTTTGACTTGGTTTGTGCTCAAATCCTCGAAACCAAAGACAAGCTCGCCCGTCGCGCCATGCTGGATATCACCCGCGCGGCGCATGTGCTGATCCGCAAACTCAGCGAGCGTCACATCAAAATGAAGCGTGAAAGCGGCAAGCTGGACTATGAGGATTTGATTGAAGCCACGCGCAATTTACTCAACCGTGATGCCGCTGCTGCGTGGGTGCAATATAAACTCGACCAAGGCATCGACCATGTGCTGGTGGATGAGGCACAAGACACCAGCCCGCGCCAATGGGATTTGGTCAACGCTTTGACAGGTGATTTTTTCAGCGGTGAAACTGCTGCCAAAAAACGTCGGACGCTGTTCGTCGTGGGTGATGAAAAGCAATCGATTTACTCCTTCCAAGGCGCGCGCCCGGAAGTTTTTGCGGACAATGGTCGTGAGAAGGCGCGACGTGTTTTAGAAGCCAAAATGAACTTTGAGAGCGTGAAATTTCCGCTGTCGTTCCGCTCCACGCCGGAAGTTTTGAAGGCGGTCGATTTGGTATTCGGCAACGCGCACGAAGGGCTGGTCAGCGGGGGCGATTATATCGATCACACCACGATTCGAGCCGATCAGCATGGCCGTGTTGAGGCGTGGGATTATGTGCGGCCTGATCCAAAGGATGAGACGCAGCAAGACATAGATGAGGATTGGACCAAAGCGGTCGATCACCTCGCCGCGCCAGCTGTCATTCTTGCGAAAAACATTGCCGATGAAATCAAGCGGTTGGTTGGCAAAGAACTAAATCCTGCTACTGGCAAGCTGGTGCGTGCAGGCGATATTCTGGTACTGGTGCGCAAACGCGACCAGTTTATGCACGCGCTGTCGCGGGAGCTTAAGGACCGCAACCTGCCGGTCGCCGGCGCAGACAGGCTGACGCTGACATCGCACATCGCCATATTAGACCTGATGGCGCTGGCGCGTATCACGCTGCAACCCGATGATGATTTGTCACTCGCCGCATTGCTACGAAGTCCCGTGTTTGGCCTGCGTGACTATGAACTCACCAAGCTAGCGGCGGGGCGTGACAACAAAATTTCGCTACTGAATTGCCTCGCAGATGCTGCCAAAACTGATGAGCGTCTGGCGCTCACTGCTGCCTCGCTTAAGCGCTGGCGGGGCGAAGCCGACCTTGTTCCGGTCTATGAGTTTTTCGCTAAAATTCTTGGCCGTGACGGTGTTCGTGCCAAGCTCGTCGGGCGGCTGGGCGAAGAGGCATCCGACATTATTGATGAGTTTTTGTCCTATGCGCTGGCATCCGAGCAGAGTGGCATTCATGGCCTGCAATCCTTCATCGAGATACTCAGCGATGCTGCTCCGGAGATAAAACGTGAAGCGTCAGCGGGACGCGATGAAGTGCGGATTATGACCGTGCATGGCGCGAAGGGGCTGGAAGCGCCTTATGTGTTTCTGGTTGATCCCGGGAGCAATCCCGGTGCGAACCATCACTCCGCGCCGCTCATCACGGTTAAACTGAAACAGGGCAACCGTGAGGTCGACGGGTTCGTCTGGGTGCCGAAATCCGAATTCAGTAACAGCGCCATTCAGCCCGTGCGCGATGCGATGACGGCGCAGCAATTAGCCGAGTATAAGCGGCTGCTCTATGTGGGCATGACCCGCGCCGAGGATGTGCTGATCGTCTGTGGCTTTGGCGGCAAACAGGTTTCCAAAATTGATACCTGGCTGGACATGGTGAAATCGGGGCTGCAATCTGCGCCAGAAACCGCAGCATCAATCCATGAGATTACGGGGCGCCCAGCGCTGAGGTTCTCCCTTGGAACAACCACGTTTGAGCCTCGTGAAAGACAAGACAAACTGCCAGACACACAAGAGACATTGCCGGACTATCTGCGCGTCCCGCTAAAGCCGCTCGCGGTTTTGACGCGCCCGCTCACGCCATCGGGCAATGGTCTTTCGATTGATGCGCAGGCCGAAAGCGCTAAGCGTTCACCGGTTTTGAGTATTGAGGAGAATGATCCAAGTGGAGCTTTAAAGCGCGGCGCGGCGGTGCATCGCTTGCTCGAAGTGCTGCCAAACATTGAAGCCGAAAGTCGTGAGGCGTCCGCAAAACGTTACCTCGACCGCGCCCTAGTGGAAGTGGACGAGGCTGTTCGCGCCCGACTCTGTGCTAGTGTCATGGCAGTACTCAATGACCTGCGTTTTGCAAACTTGTTTGCTGACGGTTCTCGCGGTGAGGTTTCCATTGGCGGGACAATTACCCTTGGAGGTCTGCCGCGCAGTGTGAGCGGCAAGATTGATCGTCTGTCTGTGACAGAAACCGAAGTGCTAATTATGGACTATAAAACCAATCGTCCGCCGCCAAAAGAGTTGGGAGAGGTGCCGCAATGTCATATCGCGCAGCTGGCGCTTTATCGCGCTTTGCTGACACCGCTCTATCCGAAACACGTTGTAAAAGCTGCGCTGCTCTACACCGAAGGCCCGCACTTCATTGCGCTTGATGGCGCGTCGCTGGATGCGGTGCTTGAAGCGCTCACCGCTTCGTGACAGAACCAGACTTGAACAGAGCCTGAGTCGTGCTTACCTGATGGTTCGAAACAAATTTTAGGAGATAAAAATGGCCACGATTAAAGTTGACGGTGCAAATTTCAAATCAGAAGTGCTGGATTCCAAAGTTCCAGTGGTTGTGGATTTCTGGGCAGAATGGTGCGGGCCTTGCAAGATGATCGGGCCATCGCTGGAAGAAATCTCCAACGAAATGGCCGGACAGGTCAAGGTCGTTAAGCTCAACATTGATGAAAATCCAGAACTCGGCGCGCAATATGGCGTGCGCTCCATCCCTACCCTGTTGATTTTCAAGGGAGGCGAGCGCGCAGACATCAAAGTTGGCGCGGCACCAAAGACTGTTTTGTCAAACTGGATTAAAGGCGCAGCAGCGGCTTAAGGTTTGATTATCTGAGTATGAAAAACCCGGCTTTACGCCGGGTTTTTTGTTGCCTTATTCAAATCTATCTCAGTAGCTGTAATACTGCACCGAGATAATATCGCCCTGATTGGTCATGCGTATTTTAGCACCTCCGTGACTGTTAGTTGCGCGGAAGCCATAGACGCGGCCATCGCAATCGAAGGCGCGGACGTGGCGGAAGCCGTTTTCACGAACAATCTGGCGACCTTCACGGCAGGAAATGTAGTCGTAGTCGTTTTGATCATCTCCCCAGTGGCCACTGCCATCACCTGGATCAATCGGCGTTACAGGAGGCTGTGGACGTGGCGGGCGTGGCAACGGATCAACCACAATGACGGGTGGCTGCGGGTCAACCACAACAACGGGCGGCAGAGGAAATGGGCGAGGGCGTGGTGGTACTACAACAACAGGGCCACGATGATCGCGGCAGCTTGGATCACCGATGACGCAAAACGTGCGGTGATCGCGCACTTCTGGGTCGCGATGATCGCGGACGGTTTCGGCATTGGCTGCGCCAAATGTGGCGGTTAAGGCGAGGACTGCGAATAGTGACTTGATGCTTGTGTTTGACATTTTATTCTCCAAAAGGGCTTAGCCCGTGTTCCCCAGCCGATTTGTCTCGGTCTGTTGAATGGAGATTGCACTGCCGCGTTTGAACGCAATCAGAACGGCTTGTTCATTTTCGGTTAGGTTATGTTTATTGTGGTGGTGTGCCGTTTTCGGCCAAAACCTGCCCTGCCAGATAGAGCGAGCCACCGATAAGAATGCGCGGCGCGGCTTCTAATCCATTCCAGCTTTCGCCGAGCAGCTTTAGCGCATTTTCAACTGACGCGACTGGCTCGGCAGACAATCCCGCATCAAGCGCCATGTTGGCGAGCTTTTCAGGCGGCACTCCCGCCTCGCTCATGGCGACGGGCACGGTGAAAATATGACGCACCATATCGTCGAACGCTTTGAAATAGCCTGTAGCGTCCTTGGTGTTTATCATGCCGGTTATCATAAATAGTGGCCGCTCGTGCCGATCCTCGCGCTCGGCGAGAGCCTCTGCGATGACAACGCCAGCGCCCGGGTTATGCCCGCCATCGAGCCAAATTTCGGAACCTTTAGGCGCAAAAGCAACCAGCTTGCCATGATCCAATCGCTGCATCCGTGCCGGCCAAGAAACGGTTTTCATAGCCGTCTCAGCCGCTTCAAGCGACACGGGAAATCCGGCATCCTTCACAGCGCGAATGGCGGCGGCGGCATTGGCAAGTTGATGGCGGCCAAGCAGCTTTGGCAACGGCAAATCCATCAACCCGTCTTCGTCTTCATAAATCATCCGTCCACGCTCTTCGCGGGCGTGAAAATCCTGACCATAGACGGATACCGGACAGCGGTGCCGATCTGCTGTCGCCTCCAGCACTTCGCGCGCAGCAGTCTCGGGCTGTTGGCCGATGACCACCGGACAGCCACGCTTGATTATGCCCGCCTTTTCTGCGGCAATCAGTTCCACGCGGTCGCCGAGATAGGCTTCGTGGTCGAGCGATATCGGCATGATGAGTGAGACGGCGGGTTTTGGAATAACATTTGTCGCATCAAAGCGCCCGCCGAGGCCGACTTCTAACACGCAGGCGTCTGCCGGATGTTCGCTGAAAAGCAAAAAGCCAACGGCAGTGAGAATTTCAAAAACAGTAATATGCTTGCCGTTATTAGCTTTGGCCACGCGGCGCAGCGCATCGGCGAACACTTGGTCTTCAACCAGCCTGCCGCCGCCCTTGGCGCCCATGCGGTAGCGCTCGTTCCAATTGACCAGATGCGGCGATGTGTGGACGTGGACGATGTTACTGGATGCCTCCAGCAGTGCGCGGCAGAACGCGGACGCGGAGCCTTTGCCGTTGGTTCCAGCAATATGGATGACGGGCGGCAATTTCGAATGCGGATTGCCAAGAATTTCCAAAAGCCCAAGCACCCGCTCCAAGGACAGGTCAAAGCCCTTGGGGTGCAGCGTCATAAGGTGCGCGATTTCCTGTTCAGCGGTAGGCAGGCTCATGGATGCGACTTACGACTATGCGGCCGCCGCAATTGGCGCAGGCTTCTTCATCATCATGTGCAGCAGGCTGGAAATAACCGTGCGCATATCTTTGCGCGCCACGACCTGATCCACCATACCATGCGCCATCAAATATTCAGAACGCTGGAAGCCTTCTGGCAATTTTTCGCGGATGGTCTGCTCGATAACGCGCTGCCCAGCAAAGCCGATGAGAGCGCCGGGTTCCGCCAAATGCACATCGCCGAGCATAGCGTAGGAGGCTGTGACGCCGCCCGTGGTTGGGTTGGTCAGAACCACAATAAACGGCAGTCCGGCCTCTTTGAGCATATCAACCGCGACAGTCGTGCGCGGCAATTGCATCAGCGAAATGATGCCTTCTTGCATGCGCGCGCCACCGGAAGCGACGAACAGCACCATCGGGCGCTTTTCCTTGATGGCAGTTTCAAAGCCCTTGATAATGGCCTCGCCTGCCGCCATGCCGAGCGAGCCGCCCATAAAGGCAAACTCCTGCACCATGACTGAAATAGGCATGCCATCCAGCGAGCCGAGCGCATTGATGATGCTGTCATCAAGGCCGGTCTTGGCCTTCGCATCACGCAAACGGTCGGTATATTTCTTCTCGTCGCGGAATTTCAGCGGGTCCACGATGGCTTTTGGATTTTCCAACGTGGTGTAAGCACCATCATCGAAAAACGCGGCAAGACGATCTTTCGCGCCGATTTTCATGTGAAAGCCGGAGGCAGGGATCACGTTCAGATTCTTCTTCAAATCCGAATGAAACACCATCTCGCCGGTCTCGGGGCACTTGATCCAGAGATTTTCCGGCATATCGCGGCGCCCAAGCATCGAATTGATACGTGGGCGGACATAGCTGGTGATCCAGTTCATGGGAAAATCTCCGATGTTTATCTGTGTGAGATGTAAGGCTGTCTGGCTATTGGTGCAAGCCTATCCCTTAAACACGCGAGGCTTTTACACCGCTGGAAAGCCCGCGCACCATGGTCGCCACGCTATCAACGGTTTCAGCGGTGGCTTTACCGTCTTTGGTCAGCGTGGACGCAATCAAATTGACGATGGCCGAACCCACCACAACAGCATCCGCAGATTGGCCAATAACCTTAGCCTGTTCGGCGGTCTTCACGCCAAAGCCAACGGCAATCGGCAAGTCCGTATGCGCCTTAATGCGCTTCACCGCCTGCGCGACCTTGGATGTATCTGTCAGCGCCGCGCCTGTGATGCCTGTCATCGAGACATAATAGACAAAGCCGGAAGTATTGGTCAGCACCATCGGCAGGCGCTTGTCATCGGTGGTTGGCGTGGCCAAACGGATGAAATTGAGACCCGCTTTCAGGGCTGGCAAGCAAAGCTCTTCGTCCATTTCCGGCGGCAAATCCACGACGATGAGGCCATCAATGCCGGAAGCCTTGGCATCCACCAGAAACTTGTCCACGCCGTAAATATAAATCGGGTTATAATAGCCCATCAAAACGATTGGTGTTTCATTGTCACCCTGCCTAAAATCCGCAGCCATTTGCAAGGTCTTAGCCAATGTCTGCCCGCTCTTGAGCGCGCGCAAACCCGCCGCCTGAATGGCAGGGCCATCGGCCATCGGATCCGAAAACGGCATACCGAGCTCAATCACGTCAGACCCTGCGGCAGGCAGCGCCTTCATGATATTCAGCGATGTCTCATAATCCGGATCGCCACCCATAAAATAGGTCACAAGACCAGGACGGTTTTCCAAACGAAGGGCGGCAAATTTTGTGTCGATGCGGGTGGTCATGCTCTTACAATCCGAATCCCAAAATTTTGCCAACGGTGAAAATATCCTTGTCGCCACGCCCACAGAGGTTCATCACGATGATCTTATCCTTGCCCATTTTCGGGGCGCGTTTGATGACTTCTGCCAAGGCGTGTGCTGGCTCCAGCGCGGGGATGATGCCTTCGAGCCTTGTGAGCAGTTGGAAGGCTTCGAGCGCTTCTGTGTCCATGATGGGCACATATTCGCAGCGGCCCGAGTCTTTTAGCCATGAATGTTCCGGCCCGATGCCGGGGTAATCAAGACCTGCCGAAATGGAGTGGCCTTCTTTAATTTGGCCATCGCCATCTTGCAACAAATAGGTGCGGTTGCCGTGCAAAACGCCGGGCGATCCGGCGGTGAGCGAGGCGCAATGTTCTTCGCCCTGTAGGCCTTTGCCGCCCGCTTCAACGCCGACGATTTTCACTTCCTTGTCGTCGAGGAACGGATGGAACAGGCCAATAGCATTTGAACCGCCGCCGACGGCTGCGATGAGCAAATCTGGCAAGCGGCCTTCGGCTTTCAGCATCTGTTCCTTGGTCTCGCGGCCAATGACGGATTGAAAATCACGGACCATTTCAGGATACGGATGCGGGCCGGCGGCGGTGCCGATCATGTAATATGTGTCGTGAACGTTCGTCACCCAGTCACGCAGCGCCTCGTTCATGGCGTCTTTCAGCGTGCCATGGCCGGCCGTCACGGGGTTCACTTCGGCGCCCAGTAGCTTCATGCGGAAGACGTTGGGCGCCTGACGCTCCACGTCTGTTGCGCCCATATAGACATGGCACGGCAAGCCGAAGCGCGCCGACACCGTGGCGGATGCCACGCCGTGCTGGCCTGCGCCCGTTTCGGCGATGATGCGGGTTTTGCCCATGCGCTTTGCCAGCAGAATTTGGCCCAGACAATTATTGATCTTGTGCGAACCCGTGTGGTTCAGCTCATCGCGCTTGAAGTAAATCTTCGCGCCGCCGAGATGCTCAGTCAGGCGTTCAGCGAAATACAGCGGCGAGGGGCGACCTGTATAATGCGTGTTGAGATGCTCAAGCTCGGCTTTGAAATGCGGATCATTCTTGGCGTCCGTGTAGTGCTGCTGCAAATCCAAGATTAGCGGCATAAGTGTTTCGGCAACGAAACGACCACCGAAAATGCCGAACATGCCTTGCTCGTCCGGACCGGTCTTAAATGAGTTTGGCTCGATTGGCTTGTTCACTTTTATACTCCCGAAGCCGCACTTTTGAGCGTGGCAAAAAACTGTTCGATCAAACTAATATCCTTGATGCCCGGTGCGCTTTCAACCCCAGACGAAATATCCAGCCCCGGCGCATGAGTTATGCGCAGCGCCTCTTGGACATTGCCTGCATTTAACCCACCCGAAAGCATGTAATCCAAGCCGGGGTCAAGGGCGTTCAGCAAAGTCCAGTCAAACGAGACGCCATTACCGCCGGGAAGCTGCGATCCCTTGGGCGGTTTGGCGTCAAATAATAGCCTGTCAGCAACGCCATTATATAATTTCGCAGCGTCTAAATCCGCCGCCTCGCGCACGGAAAGCGCCTTCATAACTGGTAGGCCGTAGCGCGCTTTTACATCAAGCACCCGCTGCGGCGTTTCGTGGCCGTGCAGTTGCAGCCAGTCGGGTTTCATCACGCTGACGATTGCGTCGAGATAAACATCGTCCGCATCCACCGTCACGGCTACCGCTTCGGCTCGCCTGATTGCCAGTTGGCGCAAATCGCCGGCATGGTTTGCGCTCACATGGCGCGGGCTTTTGGCAAAGAAAATAAACCCCACCATCGCCGCGCCATTATCCAGTGCCGCTGACACGGTTTCGGGCGTGGAAAGACCGCAGATTTTGACGATGGGTGACATGCGCATAAGCATGAAATAGTGCGCTGGTGTTAGAGAGTCGAGATAAATCAACGGAATTTTGAAAGTTTGGTGTGTCCCATCAAAACTCTATACTCTGCAGCGCCGGACCATTGCGCTTCAACCACGACTTGGCCTTATCCGTTTCGGGACATAACTCTTCACACAGTTTCCAGAATTTCGGGCCGTGGTTCATTTCTGTTAGATGCGCCACTTCGTGCGCAACCAGATAGAAAATCACTAGTCTAGGCGCCATCATGATGCGCCATGAGAAGGATAGGTTGCCGTCTGACGAGCATGAGCCCCAACGGCTTTTTGTGTCTTTGAACTTGATGCTTTTAACTTTTTTGCCAGTCTTTTTGGCCAGCTCCAGCGCCATTGGTTCAATGTCGATTTTTGCCTGCTTTTTCAAAAAGTCAGATAGGCGGCGTGGCAAGTGCGTGCGCTCGCCGTGAACCAGAAGATACGGCCCGTCCTCATCTTGCGCCTGTTCCACGCTGCCGCGCTTGGCTTGCTCGTGCAAGATCAGATGATTGACCCCGCGCACAGGCAGCTTCACGCCGGGGCGCAGTTTTGGTTTATCGGGATATTTTGCCAGCTTGGTTTCCAGCCAGCCTTGGTGGCGGGCAAGGAAACTTTCGACTTCGCGAGATGGCATTCCCGGTGGCACGGTGATTTTGAGCGCCCGCCCGCCGGTATCAATGCGCAGCGTCAGGCGGCTGGCACGCGCGCTTTCCACTACGCGCAAAATAAGCGTGCGATCGCCCACCTGATGCGCGCGCTCGATTGGAGCGGCAGGGGTAGATTTGAAAGCGGTGCGCAGAAAGCCAAAAACCATGGATGAGTTTTACGTGATTCGATGAAAAGACAAAATGACAACAAAAAACCGGCGAGATTGCTCCCGCCGGTCTTAGATAGTTATACCACTATTACATTGCCAGTGCGCCGGGGCCAGGAATGGCACCGGGAGGGCATTTG
>JAYTVD010000155.1:0-15452 GCA_043744175.1 Phyllobacteriaceae bacterium | reverse complement strand
GCAGCGAGATGCAATCCACATCTTGCAGCGCCCAGCCCATGCGTGCCGATGTCAGAGAAAACGCAGATAGCGAGGGCAAAACCAGCATTTCATCCGCGCCGAAAAAGCGCGCCAGCGTTGCGCCAATACCGAAGTGCATCGGATCGCCAGTGGCGATCACAGTAACAGGCGTACCGCGCCGCTCGCGCAGCATCTCCAGCACGGAGTCAAAACCAGCGCTCCACAGCACCACTTCGGCCTGTGGATAATCATTAGTCGAAAGCAATCTGTCCGGCGCCACGATAAGGCTGGCGTGACGGAGTATCGCTTGTGATTTATCCGAAAGACCTTCCTGCCCATCGTCGCCCACGCCAATAATGGTCAGCCAGTGCGCCACGTCTTGATGCTCGCCGCTCATGTCGCTCGCTCCACTTCTTGCCAGCCAATCGCCAGCGCATTCACTGCCGCCGCCGCTATAGCGCTGCCGCCGCGACGCCCGCGAACAGTTATAAAAGGAACACCACGAGAATTCGCCGCAAGTTCCGCTTTGCTCTCCGCAGCGCCGACGAACCCGACAGGCAGGCCTAAAATCAAGGCTGGCTTTGGTGCGCCTTTATCAATATTCTCTAATAGACGGTAAAGCGCCGTTGGTGCGTTGCCAATGGCAATAATCGCGCCAGCAACATTCGCGCCCCACAAATCCACCTGCGCAGCTGAGCGCGTGTTGGCAATCGCCTTGGCATGAGCCGCGACAGCCTCATCGCCAATCATACAAATAAGCGGGTTGGCCTTAGACAGCGCGCGCTTGATAATGCCATGCCGCACCATTTCCGCATCGCAAATAATCGGCGCACCAGCCATAAGCGCCGCCCTGCCCGCCTCAGCCGCGCCATCCGAAAACAGCAAATCATCCGCCAAATCCACCATGCCACAAGCATGGATCATCCGCTCCGCCACATGCGCATTGCCAACCGAAAACCGATCAAGCCCGGCTTCCGCGCGGATGATGGCAAATGACGCAGCGTAAATGGCTTCAGGGGAGCGGATGTATTCCATTATTTCTTCAAGCTCTTCGGCCCAAGTGGATGGTCGGCATGTGGATATGGCGCATGGGTATGGCCGTGATCATGATCGTGGTGCGCATGGTCATGATGGTGGTCATGCCCGTGGTCGTGATGATGATCGTGGTGCTCATGCTTCACAGGAGTCAGCGGCGCTGCATCAGCATGGCTATGCAACGGTGTCCATGGCAGGCCATGCTTCAAACAAAACGCTTCATCGCGGCAGGACGCATCGCAGTCGCCCTTGCACGGGCAGTTTTCCAATCCCCCGCCAATGCCTTCGACATGGTGATGATGGCTTTCCTGCGCGCGCCCGACATCGGCCTCAAAGCCCAACACCTGCTCGCGATATTTGCACATCTGGCAGTTCATATTATTGGTGCCTTCGAGGATTTCGCCCACCCGCTCCACCATCGTGTCAATCACTAGCGGGTGATCGTTGAGATAGTCCGCCTTGATGAACTGAATGTCCGGATGGCGCGCTGCCACCTCATCAGTCTGGTTATAAATCCGCTTCACCAAAACGCCGGTGAAGAGGAAGTAAGGAAACACCACAATGCGCTTGAAACCGAGCTTGGCAACATGCTCCAGCGCGGGCTCCACCAGCGGAAACGTCACGCCCGAATAGGCCGTCTCGCCCCAGCCAAAGCCAAGCCCTTCCCACAGCATACGCATGACCTTGGACACATTAGAATTCGCATCCGGATCAGACGAGCCACGACCGACGACAACCAGCATCGAATCGTGCAGCGGCTCGCCCTCGCTCCAGCCAGCCACCTTCAGCGCCTGTTTAATGCGGTCACCCGCAGCACGGATCATCTTCAAGTCGATGCCAAGCTCGCGGCCATAATCCAGCTTCACGCCAGGGTTTTGCGCCGCCCATGTGTTGAGCACTGAGGGTATATCATTCTTGGCGTGCCCTGCGGCAAACAGCATACCGGGCACCGCCAGCACATGGTTCACGCCCTTGGCTTTCAGCGCATCAAGCCCGTGGGCAAGCACAGGATTGGCAAATTCAAGATAGCCATAGTCCACGAACCAATGCGGAAACCGCTCACGCAAGCGCTCGGAAAGCACAGCAAATTCGCGCACCGCGTTTTGGTTGCGGCTGCCGTGCCCGCAAATCATAATTCCATATCGCTTGAACATGTCTCGCCTCGTTTCAAATCTATGACGAAGCAATGAGGTCAAAATACCTAGACCTAACTCGACAGCCTTGCTCTCCACCCCCGAAATGGGTCAGCGTCCTTCAAGATCATCAGAGCCCTTCGCAGAGCGCCGTCTTTGAGAAATCGTTCTAAGGTGCTTCGAATATAAGGTCAAACAGGAACACGCCTTTTGCCGCGCGGATTGCGACAGACGAACTTAGGACCGCAAGTAAACAGGCATTTGCATATTTTATAAAACATATATAATTTATACAAAGTTCAATAGTAAACGGAGGCCATAATGGCAAATCAATTCACCTCAAGTGAACTATCGCAAAACGTTGGCGAGGTGCTGGAAGCCGCGCGCAAACATCCCGTCACCATCACGCATTATAAACGCCCGCAGTTTGTAATTCTATCTCACGAAAAATATGAGCAAATGCGCACAGCAGGCAACCCGCGTAAATCAGGCACATGGAGCGACTTATCAGATGATGAAATGGGCGAACTTGAAACAGCGCTCGAAAACTACATCAAGGAATAGACGCCGTGCCATTTGACGAAATTCAAACCGGCAGCGTTGTCACTTACCAATATTTGTGGCTACGCGAATCTGCCGCCGGTCAAAGCGATGGTCGCAAGGACCGGCCGGTCGTGGTCGGCATTCGCCTGTCCCGCCCTAAATCGGACTATGTCTATTTCCTGCCCATCACTACCCAGCCGCCGCGCCAAGACACCATAGCCATTGAGGTCCCGCAGATAGAGCGCAAGCGGGCGGGATTGGATGTGGACCGCCAACAATGGATAATTATGAGCGAATATAATGCCGATGAAATTCCGGGATCTTGGACACTTGAGCCGGATGCAAAAATCGGCGAGTTTTCCAAAGCATTTTTTCAAAAAGTAATTAAGCTCTGGCTTGTCAATTTCAAACGAAGTTCCCGCGTCGAACGCCAATAGCAGAGCCAATTCAATTTACATGCACATCTCGCCCGAACTCATCCCCGTCCTGCTCATCCTCGCCGCGTTCGTTGCGGGCTTTATCGACTCCATCGCAGGCGGCGGCGGGCTGATAACCGTACCTGCGCTCATTTTGGCCGGCTTACCTCCAGTGACGGCACTCGGCACCAACAAGCTGCAGTCCCTGTTCGGTTCGGCCAGCGCGACTGTCACCTATGCCGCCAAGGGCCATGTGAATCTCAAAGCCCAATATAAAATGGCCCTCGTCTCCGCTGGTGGCTCCGCCATCGGCGCGCTGGTGGCGACCCATGTTTCGAGCGATTGGCTGCGCGCCGTACTCCCTATCATCATGATTGCCATCGCAATTTACTTTCTCGTGAAACCCAACCTATCCGATGAAGACCGCGTCCAACGCATGGCACCGCTGCTTGTCAGCGCCACGCTGGTTCCGGCAATTGGCTTCTACGATGGCATCTTCGGGCCCGGCACCGGATCATTCTTCATGCTTGGCTTTGTGCTTCTGGCGGGTTTCGGCATATTAAAAGCCACCGCCCACACCAAGCTCCTCAACTTCGCTTCCAACATTGGCGCATTTATCGTCTTCGCCTTCTACGGCGTTATCGCGTGGAAAATCGGCCTGATGATGGGCGCAGCACAGTTTTTTGGCGCACGTCTTGGCGCACATGTCGCCATGAAAAACGGTGCAAAACTCATCAAACCACTGCTCGTCACCACCTGCTTGCTGCTTGCCGCCAAGCTGCTCTTCACGTGATGTGTCCATCAGATATCGCTAAGTGATACGCCGCCTGTTGATTTTTTGTGCAATTTGTCCTTAAAGGCGGATCTCACTGGGGTGGAAGAATGTTAAAAAGCTGGATTTCGGCAGTTTCAATCGGTCTTGCGGCACTTAGCTTGACAGGCTGTGAAACGTCAGGCGTCACCGTTGCCAGCCCCGTTTCCTCCTATGCCGCGCTTCCTGATATTGCCGTAGCGCCAATTCCAGCGACCAAACCCACTAGTGATTTAGCCATGGCAAGTCTGGCAGCGGACATAGAATCTGGCACTGACATGCAATCAGCCATGCAGCCGACAACTATCGCCTTCGCTCCGGATACTGGCAATACAGCGATCAACCCGATCATTGCCTCAGCACCCAATGTGGTCGTTGTTTCACCGAAAGCCATCCCAACTGAGGCCATTGAAGTGGCCTCGGCCGGCCCTCTAAATGTTGAGCCCGTCGCCCATAACATGCGTGATCGCGAATGCTTGATGCGAGCCATGTATTTTGAGTCAAACCGCTCCAGCCGCGATGGTCAGTTGGCAGTTGGCACAGTGGTTATGCATCGCATCAAGTCCGGCATCTATCCCAATACAGTGTGCGGCGTTGTGGGCCAAAATAGACAGTTTGCGCCAGGCGTTATGACCCGCCGTATGCAAGGCGACACAACAGATTTGGCCAAGCTCGCTGACGACATTTTGAGCGGTCTGCGCCATCCGAAGATTTTTGACAAAGTGATGTTCTTTCACACCGCAGGACTGAAATTCCCGTATGGCAATATGCACTATGTGCTGGTTGCCGGTGGCAACACTTTTTATGAAAAGGTAAGCCGACGTCGC
The DNA here is from genome assembly GCA_043744175.1 of Phyllobacteriaceae bacterium. Classification (GTDB taxonomy): domain Bacteria; phylum Pseudomonadota; class Alphaproteobacteria; order Rhizobiales; family Rhizobiaceae; genus JANMEX01. The sequence continues at coordinate 10,687 of JAYTVD010000155.1, read as the reverse complement.
ATTCGGCGCAGCTAAACGGCCTTTTTGCCGAAGGCGACAGGCGCTCTGCCAAATGTCTTTGTGGCAGGATCAATCTTGTCTTCCGCACGGCGTCCCGTCTCAAACGGATCGGACACCTTTGACAGGCCCAAGCTCTCGCGCTCGGCCAATCGCGCAATAATCAGTTTATCAATCGGATCGTTGGGATCAAGCGTGCGGCTATCCCCTGATAGAGGGTCTTTGCGCGGATCGAAATAAACCCGCTCCTGCCCGAACGACTTTGGCTGTTGCCCCAATAATATTTCACGATCCATAGCGCTATGTGTTGGGATTTTCATGGCAAACCTCGAATTCCACAACAGAATAGGAAAAATGGGTTAATAAAAATTAAACACTTTTTCCCGCGCAAGTAATTAGAACAAGGAAATATGCTTGCAAACATCATCTAGAAATCAACTTATTCGATTATTTACAGCAAAATGATCGGAGTATTAACAACACCGTGATAATTCTAATATTCCAATTCATAGATCTTTCGTGCCCTTCGATTATTAGATAATCTGAATAAACGTCGAGGCCAATTGTAAAATGTTAAATAAATTTCTCGCGAACCAAGGTGGTGCCTTTGCTGTAACTGCGGCAATCGCGGCAATTCCCTTGCTGGCGGCAGTCGGAATGGCAGTCGATGTCAGCAATTCGATGCGCATCCGCTCCGATAATCAAAACGCGCTGGACGCCGCAGTTTTGGCCGCCGTGCTGGAATCGACCACCGCAGACGCCAAGGCAACACTCGCAAAGGTCTATGAAACCAACGGCGGGCTGGGCACTCTCACTAACGTGGATTTTGTCGCCGATGCAACGGGTCAATCAATCACCGCAAAAGGCGCGCTCGTAAAAAAGAATGATTTTACCGGCCTCATCGGCCAATCGACGACCAATATCAATGTGACCTCAAAAGCTACAGCCAAGCCCATTTTGTTTGAACTCAAGATCAAGCCAAACTATGCCAAAGGCACGTACCGCAAGATGATGCGATTGTTCGAAGTGCCCAAGAACAGCGCTGCCAAGGAAGTGATAAACATCAACTACAATACCACAGGAACCGTTGGCACGGGCACAATGACGATGACACCGAACAACTCGTCGTTCATCACCATTCAAAATCCATCGAGCCTCTATTTCACAATGGATATCGATCCAACGTCAGAGTATATTTATCCAACGACAATCCTGCATTTGGCCACCAATGAACCGGCAACTTCGCACAATCTTTTTGTCGATGGTAAACAATTACCCACCAACACAGTGGTCAATATCGCCAATTATGTGCCGTGCGGCAAAACCTCCCTTTTTGAATGGGAAGACGGCGGCGATTTTACCTCGCAGGATTTTGGTTTTGATGTGACAGGCAATTGCAAAGTGAATAACGCAAGCCCTGTGGCGCTGGTGAAGTAGATCCTTAAAACTCCACCCCAATTTGCGCCTTCACGCCGGACCGGAACGGATGCTTAATCAGCTCCATTTCGGTCACCATATCAGCAATCTCAATCAGCTCATCTTTGGCATTGCGCCCCGTTAGGACCACATGCGTCATGTGCGGTTTTTCCGTCGCCAGAAATTCCACCACCTCGTCTATAGAAATATAATCATAGCGCAGCGCGATGTTGATCTCGTCCAGCAACACCATTTTGATGCGCTCATCGCGGATCAGCTCCTTGGCCTTTTCCCACGCCAAACCCGCCATCTCCGTATCCCGCGCACGGTCCTGCGTCTCCCACGTAAACCCCTCGCCCATGGTGTGAAATGAGCACATGTCGGTATGATTAGCGAGGATCAAATCCCGCTCACCGGTGGACATGCCGCCCTTAATAAATTGGACTACGGCACACGGAATCTTATGCGCAATATGCCGGAAAATCATGCCAAATGCCGCCGTGGACTTACCCTTGCCCTTGCCAGTATGGACGATAATCAGCCCCTTCTCGTCCGTCTTAGTCGCCATAATCTTGTCGCGCGCTGCCTTCTTCTTGGCCATCTTGGAGGCATGGCGGGCGAGGTCGTCAACAGGCGCATCCGCCGGAATTTCCGATTCAATTTCAGACACTTGGCTCTCCTTTGTGAATCAAATTATCAGCGCTAGAAATCCGCTCCAACTCAAACTTGGCCGAATTGCTCTTCGCCGTCCATAGCCCGCGTTGCATCGCTTCTAAAAAGCGCTCGGCCATTTCTTTCAACGCGTGCGGATTACTATCCGCCATAAACTCCCGCACCTTATCATCGGCGATAAATGCCTGATAGGCCGCGTCAAAATGATGGTTTTTCACCGCCCCCGTGGTGGCCGCAAAGGCGAACATATAGTCCAGCGTCGCGCTCATCTCAAACGCGCCTTTGTATCCGTGGCGCATTACGCCGGCGATCCATTTGGGGTTCGCCACGCGCGCCCGCACCACGCGGGAAATCTCTTCCTCCAGCGTGCGGATGACAGGCTTTTCCGGCCGCGAATGGTCATTGTGATAGACTACTGGCATCCGCCCTGACACGGCCTCTATCGCCGCCGTCATGCCGCCTTCGAATTGATAATAATCATCCGAGTCGAGCAAATCATGCTCGCGGTTATCTTGGTTTTGCACAACCGCCTCTATACCCGAAAGCCGCGCTTCAAGCCCCGCGCGATCCGCCACGCCCTCGCCCGCAGCACCATAGGCATAACCGCCCCACGTCAGATAAGCTACGCCCAAATCCTTGCGATCCGTCCAGCCCTTCTCATCAATCAGCGCCTGCAAGCCAGCGCCGTAAGAGCCGGGCATAGAGCCAAACACGCGATAGCCGGAGCGCACCTGCGCATCACTTTCGCTCACCCCAGCGGCCACCATTGCCGCCGCCTCAGCCCGCATCCGCGCCGCCAAGGGGTTGTCCGCCTCGTCCTCATCCAACTGACCCACCGCCCGCGCCGCGCGGTCAAACAGCGAAATCTGATCCGGAAACGCATCGCGGAAAAAGCCGGAAATGCGCAGCGTCACATCCACCCGTGGCCGCCCCAGCATAGCGGGCTGGATAATCTCAAATCCCGTCACGCGGCCCGACGCCCGCTCCCAAACCGGCTTGGCACCAATCAGCGCGAGCGCCTGCGCAATATCGTCGCCGCCGGTGCGCATGTTCGATGTGCCCCATGCGGTAATGCCGACACTTCGCAAATCATCGCCGTGATCCTGCCTATGGCGCAAACACAAAAGCGCGGCAGATTTTTTGCCCAGCTCCCACGCTGTTTCAGTCGGCACCGCACGGCTATCCACCGAGTGAAAGTTTCTGCCAGTAGGCAAAACATCCGGCCGCCCCCGCGTCGGCGCACCCGATGACCCCGGCAAGACAAACCGCCCGTCAAGTGCGGTGAGCAACCCGCGCATTTCCGCATCACCACAGGCAGTTACCGAGGGCCGGATGCGCGCATTGATCTCATCCATCACCAGTGAAGTCGCCGTCCACTCTTCCGGACAAGCCATCCCGCCGCTCACCAACGCGCTCGCCAGCAGTTCAATCCGCTCCACGGTATCGCCATTGGTACGCCACGGATCGGAAGACAAAACCTCAAGCGCATTTGGTCTCAAGCCCATCCAGCTATCAGACATCACACAATCAAGTGGGTCGAACTTGATCTCCCCCCTCGCGGGGGGTCCGAAGGACGGGCGAGACCCGTGGCTCGCCCCGGCAAAGTCGGCGTCGTCGACAGAGGGGGGCGCCTCGAACAAATCCCCGGCAATTGCCCGGTGTAAACTCGCGTTCGCCCCTACCCCATCACCGCGAGGCAGTCTTGCCAACGCCACCACCAAATCATCGAGCAGCCGCCCCTCTGGCGCGAGCCCGAAAATATGCAAGCCATCACGGATTTGCATTTCTTTCAAATCACACAAAAACGCATCCAGCTTCTCTAAGCTCTGCCCCTCATCATCCCCACCCGCAATGCCCGCGTCATGGTCGAGGCCCAAATCCCGCACCAGTTCCAAAATGCGAGGACCCAGCAGCTTTATCCGCCGCGCGTCGGCCTGATAATATTCATCAACCAGCGTCTCCAAATCCTTCAACGCGCCATAGCTTTCCGCACGCGTCAGCGGCGGGGTGAGATGGTCGATGATGACGGCAGACGAGCGCCGCTTCGCCTGCGTCCCTTCGCCGGGGTCGTTCACGATAAACGGATACACATGAGGCATCGGCCCGAAGGTTGCTTCCGGATAACACTCATTAGAAAGCCCTAATGATTTACCCGGCAGCCATTCCATATTGCCGTGCTTGCCCATATGCACAACCGCGTGCGCCTCAAAAGTCTCGCGCAGAAAAAAGTAAAACGCAAAATAGCTATGCGGCGGCACAAGGTCCGGCGAGTGGTAGCTTTGCTTGGGGTCAATATTATACCCCCGCGCAGGCTGAATCCCGACCATCACATTGCCAAACCGTCGCAGCGCGACTGCCAAACCGCCTTCGTGCGGCGCTCGGGCGGTTTCCGGATCGCCTCCGTGCGGCTTCCGTGCGCGCGGCGTATCGTCTCCGATCGCTTCCCGACCACTTTCCGACCGCACAAAAAGCGGATCAGATGCCGGACTTCCCCATTTTTCAACCACAGCATTTTGAATTTTCAGCGGCAGTTTTTCAAAATATTCCCGATATTTTGAGAGTTCTAGTAGCTCAAAAACGACACGATTTTCGGTACCTGAATTTGTCACTCCAGCTTGCAAATGCCGGATCAATTCGTCGCCGTTTTCAGGAATATCCGGAATGTCATAGTCGGTCAATTTCAGCGCGTTCAGCACCTCAATCGTCGCCGCTGGCGTGTCCAGCCCCACCCCATTGGCAATACGTCCGTCACGGTTTGGATAGTTGGCCAAGACCAGCGCCACGCGCCGCTCAGATGGAGCCGTGCGTCGCAGTCTCACCCACTTCGCCGCCAATTCCGCAACAAATTCAACACGGTCCGCCTTGGGCCTGTGCGCCACAATATTGGCTTCCACAAACTCATCAAAAGTGGATGCAGCCTTGAATGAAATCGCCCGTGTCATCACGCGGCCATCCACTTCCGGCAGTGCAATATTCATCGCCAAATCGCGTGATGTCAGCCCGTTCGGTGATGCTGCCCATGCCTCCTCAGTGGACGACGAAAGGACTACTTGCAACACCTGCGCACCACCGCGATCCAGCACCGTGCCCGCCCATGCCTTGCCTCCCGTGGAGACAGCAAATCCCGTGGTATTCAGCACAATATCAGGGTGCACATCTTCAAATATTTTAGAAACGGTGGCGACCGAAACCTCGTCTTTGAGACTTGTGACATAGATCGGCGTCGCCGAAATACCACGCAATTCCAGTGCCTTAGCCAAAGCAGAGATAGCTTCTGTCTGACCGCTTTGCAGCAAGGCACGGTAGAAAATAATTGCCGCACACGGCCTGTTTGTTTCCGCATTTGGTTGCGACATTGCACTGGCAAATATACCAGCCTTGAGCAGCGGCGCAGCCCCAGCAGGCAGTTCGCCGCCATGAATCAACGCATCAGCATAAGCCAAAAACGAGCTGCAATTTTGCGCCCCGCCCTCGACCAGATAGCGCCACAGCGCCTCGCAATGTTGCGCAGGCAACGTACAAAAACGGCTCAATCCTGCATCAGGCTTATCGTCACCCGGAACCACCGCCAGCAGAATCTTCTGGCTAGCCGCCATCGCATGGAGCGCCTCCAGCCCATAGGGCCAATAGCTCTCGCCGCCCAGCGCCCGCACGATGACGAGCTTGGCAAACCGCCCTGTTTTATCCACCCATTGATCGATGGAAAGCGGATGTTTAAGCGTCAGGAAATTGACGAGCCGCAGAAAATTCGCATCATCGCCGCGCTGGGCTCTTGCCGCCGCAAGGCTGGCAATCTCGGTGTCGGCAGCACTAAAAACCGCCATCTTTCCAATGGTTTGGCCAAGATCGATCGCCTCTCCCTCATCGGCAATCGTGCCTTTTTGCGAGAGAAGTAGGTGCATTTTGGTTACGCAGCTTCAAGGGCAGCGGCATTGATTTCACCCGCAATCAAAGCGCGGTCCAGCCCATGCAAACCAATCACCACCAGCCGCGTTTCGCGCGTTTCGCCTGCCGCCCAGGCACGGTCAAAATAGCTATCTATGCGCGCTCCAACCGCCTGCACCACAAGGCGCAATGGCTTGCCGGGCACATCCACAAAGCCCTTCAAACGCAGCACGTCATGGCTGGCAATAATGCTTTTCAGCGAGGTCATAAATGCCGCTGTATGTGCCACTGAACCCGCACTTGCCACGAATGAATCAAAGTCATCATGGTCGTGCATTTCGCCATCCTCATGCCCAATTTCATGGTGCGATCTGCGTCCGGAAATCAAATCTTCCGTGCCTGCCCCAATGCCAAGAAGAACAGAAATCGGCAGGTTGCCATTCTGCGCCTCAATCATTTTGACAGGGCGAGATGTGGCCTCCTGCACGATGGTGCGCACATCTTCCATGGCATCCGCATTCACCAAATCGCTCTTGTTGAGGATCACCAAATCAGCCGCAATGATCTGGTCTTCAAACACTTCTTCAAGCGGATTGTCATGATCCACAGTCTCATCTGCGGCGCGTTGTTCGGCTACCGCATCCTCATCATCTGCAAAGCGTCCAGCCGCCACGGCGGCGCTATCTACCACCGTTATCACGCCATCCACCGTCACACGGGTTTTAATTCCGGGCCAATTAAACGCCTGCACCAGCGGCTGCGGCAGCGCCAAACCAGAGGTTTCGATGATGATATGATCAATGTTCCGGTCACGCTCAATCAGCTTTTCCATGGTCGGGATGAAGTCATCCGCCACCGTGCAGCAGATGCAGCCATTGGTCAGTTCAACGATATCATCCTCGCTGCACGCATCCGCACCGCAGCTTTTCAGCACATCGCCATCAACACCAAGATCGCCGAACTCATTGATAATCAATGCAATTTTCTTACCGTTCGCGTTCATCAGCAAATTGCGGATCAGCGTCGTCTTCCCAGAACCTAGAAATCCAGTGATAACAGTCGCAGGAATTTTACCACCATTCATAGCTTTTCAACCTTTTAACTTTTGCGGCAATCCTGCCGTTACAAAATAAACTTCATCCGCGATTCCAGCCATCTTCTGGTGCAGCAATCCGGCATAGTCCCGAAACGCCCGCGCCATCGCATTGTCCGGCACTATGCCCTGCCCGACTTCGTTGGAAACCAAAACAATGGTTCCCGACAGCGTGGGCAGCGCCTCAACCAGCATGTCGCATTCAGACAATACTGCTTTTTCCGCCATCATCAAATTCGTGACCCACAGCGTCAGACAATCCACCAAAACGGCTGTGTTGGCATAACAAATTCCGGCAAGCGCTGCGGTAATTTCCACGGGCTCTTCTACCAGCTTCCACTCCAGTCCACGGCGGGATTGGTGCGTTCCCACCCGCCGCTTCATCTCATCATCATACACTTGTCCTGTGGCAAGATAAGTCTTCGCGAGCCCCGTCTCATCAATCAAGCGCTCAGCAAACGCGGATTTTCCAGACCGCGCGCCGCCGAGCACAAGGATGATTTTGCCTTTATTCATCGGCGTGCGTGCGATCCATAAACCAGCCCAGCGCCAGACCCAAAACCAGCCAGAAAAACAGCGTTGTCGCAAGCGTGGCAACCGCATATTGCGCGGCCAAATAGGATGGTACATTGCTGCTAATGTCGATTGGCTGGGGCGCCCCGTAGACATGGGGCGAAACAAGGCAAATAAGGCCAAGCAGCTTCATGGCAATCGGCTTGGTCAACAGCAAAATACAAAAGCCTGAAACCGAGAGTATGATCGTCATGACCCACCAAATCTGGCGGCCATCAAGCTCTGATTCCGGCGATCCAGGTACCGCTGGTGGCAGGCCGAGCGCTGGCAACAGCTGCACACAAAGCCATCCCAACGCGCCCCAAACCAAACCTGTTGAGAACTTTACGTTAACGCCAACGGCCATCGAAATGCCGGCCATCATCAGACCATAGCCAGCGCCCGTCACTAAATTTGCCAACAGAGTATTCCAAAAACGACCAAAAAACAGTGGTGCGTCATCATGGCCATGGCCGTCCGGCGCTGCCATTGCTGTCATCTCGTCCGTTTTTGTCATGTTTTGGCCCGGCGCGGCAGCTATTTCCACCGCTCCATGATCATGTTTTGCCGCGCTGCGTTCATAAACTTCAGCCTGCAAAATCAACGGAGTCACCCGTGACGCTTGCAACGGCACCATAAAAATACCAGCAAACAGCCCTGCCGCTAGCGCGGCGAGCAAAACTTTAATAGTCATGATTTCAATGGCTTAGTGGCAAGGAAAGCCAAAAGAATGCCGTGTATCATGCGCGGCATCATGCAAAACTTGGCTATGAGCAAGGCCTGCGCCCCACACAAAAAATGAGCCAAGCAGCAATGCAATAACAGCGCTTTTAGCGCGCTCAGATACCGCAACTGTAGTCGTAGAAATAGTACGTGCAGCCATGACAACCTCCGTGTTGGGCCAAGGGGAAATTTCCCCAAAGAAAGCGGGCGATATTGCCCTAACGTCCGGCAGGTCTCCTGGCTCGCGGGTCATAAGAACGTTTCCGCCTTCCCGGTTTTCACCAGTGGCATAATGGAAAGTCCTCACCGCTCTACAGTCGCGGGGTCGGCTGTGATAAAGGCGCCCTAATGGGTACACCCTTCACATTCCCTTTGAATTCCTCTCAGCTTTCGCCTTTCGGAAACCAAACGTATATCTATGTGTAGGCGTCGGAACTATGTGAAGTCAATCAAAGCTGCGACATGAAATAAAATAATACCGCGATCATTTACCCTTCGCTGTCATCAACAAGTAACTCTTAGCTGTTCCTCAAAAATCTGCGTGCCGCAAACAATGACAACCCTGCCAGAGCACCCAATAGCAACGCAAATCCATAGATTGTTAAACGACGCAAAGAAATCCAAGGCGAATGGGAAATCCGCAAATCGTTGGATATATCACTGGAAGAGTACAACTTTTTGTCAAAATTCAAACGTTTCATATTAACGTCCTCTAAGAACTGATTGGATTCACCCCACAAATCGTTGAGGTTGGTTGCAGCCAATGTAGCCCTGCTTTCAAATTCTTTTGTGATTTTATCCCTGTCAAACGAAATTGAACCATTCCCTTGCAGGGACGCAAGCCGAAGCAACAATCTGCGGCGTTGATCCGCAACCAGAGCATTTTTCGTTGTGGCATCAAGTTTCTGCCCTAATAATTCCTTCTGAAAATCCAGCCCTGCACCATTTTTCGCCAATTCAATGATCTTATCGACCATAGTACCATCAATTTGCGTCGTCGCACCTTGAGGCGCAACACCAGAACCCACCCCCGTTTGCGCAGTGGTGTCGCCAGTGTTTGAATTATTTTTTGCACGGAAATCACCTAGAACATTGGTGATGTTGTTAGCAGTTTCGGTGTTGGCAAGAGCTTCCAACTCAAGCGACGAGGACAAATTGCTATACATAATTGAGGTGAGATCTTTATCGCGAGAAAGACCCAAGTCAACAAACGGCCTCATCCCCAAATCAAGCCTAAATCTGCCTATCGACTCCAACTCGCGCCTCAGATCGGAGATGCTTTTGCCCGTCGTTTTCGACAATATAGTAGAAGAGCCTGGAATTTCTTCAATTGACTGAATGCGATCGCCAAGTTTTTTGAACTGTGCCGTGAGATAATCATATACCAACGGGTAGTCCAGATCCTTCATCAGACCGTCGTCAACTAACTTCTCGCCAGAAACGTCTATAGGCAAGCTTGCAACCCCAAGTCGATTTATAAAAACATCTGCCCACTTGGCAGGGATGTCATTGACCACTTTCAGCGCGATCACATCGTCAATATTAATATTTGCAGGCACAAAAAAGGTGACGAGGATGCCCTTGCCATTTATCTCTGCTATCGCCGTACGGAACTCATCTTCTATAGATTTACGCTCTTCAAACGTGAGTGTTTTACTATCCAAACGGGTCCTAAACCGCTCCACTGTTGAATTAAAAACTGGCGAATAGGCTTCGACTGAAACCATGTTGGTAAATCTAGCAAGATCGAGCCCATACTTTGATAGTTCATTTGCATCGAACACCGCCTCCAATACGGCTGGCGATCGCAGGTCAGAAGGTGCAAACGCTGCACCATTTGGATAGAGACCCGGCTCCGCACCGGTCATTGTGACAGTGACACTTGAGCGATAGGACGTAACGCTAGGCACAACCAGACTATAAAAACTCGTAAACAAAAGTGCGGCAAATAAAAAAGCTAAGGCGCCAGCACCTAAATAAGCCTTTGCGTTCCACAAATAGCGAAATACATCACCAATACTGAAACCATCTTCATTGCTGGAACCCTGCGCCTCAAAGGCATACCCCGGCTGGCTGCGTTCAGAAAAACCTTCGCCACCTGCAACTTCAGATTTAATTACTTTTGCCGTCATTTAGCGTAACCTTATTCAGAAAAATCCAGAGTCGAGCGCAACCCAACACCACACTTGTTTCTAACACATAGTTGTAGAGAGTGGCAAACCTTGACAGACAAAACGTGCCAAGCGAGAGCTTAAAAGCCAGCTTTGATGTCAAGCCCTGCAATCGGTGACACAAAATAAATTGCAGAAATACAACCTATAATTATCATTGAAGACTAAATTTTAGATC
>JAYTVD010000154.1:0-15534 GCA_043744175.1 Phyllobacteriaceae bacterium | reverse complement strand
TTGCCGCCAGAACAACGCGTTCTGATTACGGAAGCGTTTTTTATCGGGCTTTCGCACAGCGAGATTGCCGAGAAAAACAACCTGCCGCTTGGCACGGTAAAATCACGCATCCGGCTGGCATTCGCTCGGTTGCGCAAGGCCATTGAGGGCGACAACATGATCGATACTAATTAGCTTTCCAACTTGTCCTTCAGTGCCTCTTGCGCCGCTTGGCGGTGGGCAGGCGTGATGTAGCCGCGCACTGCTGTGATGGCGGCCGTTAGCACGGCCACATCATCGGTAAAGCCAAACGCGATGAAAAAATCCGGAATGGCATCAATCGGCATGACAAAATAAGTCAACGCGCCAAGGAGTATCGCCCGCACGCGGGTCGGGGTTTTCGGATCAATCGCGCAGAAATAGGCGGCGACGAGTTCGTCAAGAAACGGAATCGACCGCGCGGCGCGCTTTAACGTACCCCAAAAATCCCTCTTAACGCGGCCCTGCTTTTCATCATCATCGGGACCAAGAATATCGCCGTGCAGAATTTTATCCACATCACCCTCCATGTGGACCCAGATGTATGTATGGCCAAATCTCACTTCAAGCGGTGGTGGCAATAAATCGGGCGGCAGCTTTGTCGATTTTCAGAGCGAGCTTTTCGTCCAGTTCGCTCAAGCCATCAACTGAATGGGTAGAAAGCACAATATCCACGCGCTTATATTCATTGGTCCATTCGGGATGATGATCGAGCTTTTCGGCTTCTAAAGCCACCTCCGTCATAAAGGCAAAGGCTTCGCGGAAGTTTTTGAAACTGAACGATTTGCCGATGGCATCACGGGCGGAAAGAGCGCCCCAGCCGGAAAGGCCGACAAGCATGGCTTTGATTTCGTCGAGCGATAATCTTGTTGCGGGCATAGTGTGGCTCCTGCCTATTTGAAATGGGCGGTCGCATAGTGCGGCGGCGCCATAGATTCGCGGGCGTTGAGCGGATAGTCTTCCTCGATTATATATGGCCCGCCGCCAACTGAATCTTTTGAACTCATCAGCACAAAGCGCGAGACCTTAAAAGGTTGCGTGGAGAAATTGCCACGACTGGAGAGATAGTGTGCAACGTCCTCAATCAGCGGCGCTTTGAGGCGGGCAATTGTGATGTGGGGCACGAACTTGCGCGGCTCGGCGGGAAGCCCGATGCGTTGGCACAGGCGCTCCATATCGCCAGCCAATTGGGAAAGCTCGGCGTTAGGCCTGACGCTAGCATAGAGCGAATGGGGTTTTTTAGAGCCAAATTCGCCAACTCCAGTGAGTGAAATCTCAAAAGGCGCGCGCTTCACGCGGTCTAGGCTATTGGCAATTTCATCCGCCATGTGATTTTCGACATCGCCAATAAAGCGCAGCGTGATGTGGTAATTTTCCGGATCTATCCAGCGGGCATTAGCCATGCCACCCTTCAGCAAAGTGAGTGAGCGCGTTATATCAAGCGGAACTTCCAAGGCGATAAATAATCGTGGCATGGCGGCCTCCTGAATCAATATGTCATAAACGAATCATTGAATGAGACACGGCGCAAGTGACAAAATTATTTCAGCGCTTCCAAAATGTACGGCAGCGCGTTTTTCACCATGATATCCACACCTTGGCGGTTTGGATGCAGCTTATCTTCGATTTGTAACTCCGGATGGCCGGTGACACCCTCGGTAAAAAAGGGAATAAAAGGCAGTGCGTATTTCTTGGCTAAATCAGGATAGATGGCGTTGAACTTGGCCTCATAATCCTTGCCCATATTGGGCGGCGACAACATACCGGCCAGCACGATTTTGATGTTGCGTTTTTTAAGGCTCACAATCATCGCATCGAGATTTTGTGCGGTGAGTTCAGGCGGGACACCACGCAGGGCATCATTGCCGCCAAGCTCTAAAATCACCAGCTTCGTGCTATCCGGAACAGACCAGTCCAGCCGCGCCAGACCATCGGTCGTCGTATCGCCGGAGACGCCAGCGTTGGTGACATGGACATCCAAGCCTTGCGCTTTAAGCGCTATATCCAGCACTGCGGGAAAACCATCGCCTTCCGGCAATTCGTAGCCGGCCATCAAGCTATCGCCAAAGCCGACAATTTCTGTTGTCTGGGCATTGGCAAAACTGCATGTCGCGCACCATATAGCGGCGAACAATGCTAAAACTTGTGCCGTAGATTTCATTATGTGCCGCATGGTTTTTCTCTTTTTGGTTTGAGGCGCAGATGCGTTTCTTCAGTCTCAATATAGGAAGGCTTTTCTGTGCACCAAACAATATTGCGGCTTAATGACGTTAATTTGACCCTCGGCGACGGGCAATCGCAGGTAAAAGTTCTGGACCATGTAGGATTTGAAGTGGCGCAGGGTACCTCGCTCGGCATTGTAGGGCCGTCCGGATCTGGCAAAACGTCGCTGTTGATGGTGCTTTCAGGGTTGGAGCGGGCCGATAGCGGGCGCGTGGAAATCAACAAGACTGATATAACCAGCCTTTCTGAAGACGAAATGGCATCGTTTCGTGGCCGTAACATTGGCATTGTGTTCCAGTCGTTTCATCTCATTCCCAATATGAGCGCACTGGAAAATGTGGCTGTGCCGCTGGAATTGGCGGGGCATCCGGATGCGTTTAAGCGTGCCAAGGAAGAGCTTGAAAAAGTTGGCCTTGGCGAGCGGTTGACGCATTTTCCGGGGCAACTTTCTGGCGGCGAACAGCAACGCGTGGCGATTGCCCGTGCGCTGGCCCCGCAGCCTGCTATTCTTGTGGCTGATGAGCCGACCGGCAATTTGGATTTGGCAACGGGCGAGAAAATCTCCGCACTTTTGTTTGAGGCGTGCCGCACGCGGGGCATGACGCTGCTGCTTGTGACGCATGATCCGCAATTGGCGGCGCGTTGCGACCGGCAGATTCACATGCGTTCAGGCCGCGTTGAGGGCGATTTGCTCTCGGCCTCCGGCAGCGAAATTTAACATGGAAAAGCGTTCTTATTTTTCCTCGCTGAACCTTGCGGCCCGGTTTGCGATGCGCGAATTGCGCGGCGGACTTTCCGGCTTTCGGGTGTTTCTGGCCTGCATTGCACTTGGCGTGGCGGCAATCGGCGCGGTGAACTCGGTGGCTGACGGCATCACAACGGCCATCGAGCGCGAGGGCCGCAATATTCTGGGCGCAGACATTAAATATGAGTTGGTGCAGCGCGAGGCGAGCGATGCCGAACTGACGAAGATCAAGGCGCTGGGCGCGGTTTCCTATGGTGTTACGATGCGCTCTATGGCGCGGCTGCCGAGCGGTAGCGATCAGAGTCTGGTGGAAATCAAGGCTGTGGATGCAGCATATCCGCTTTATGGCACTGTTAAGACGGATAGCGGGCTCAGCCTTTCAGCGCTTTTGAGCAACCGCGATGGCCGCTTTGGCGCCATTGCTCCGCAAATCCTGTTTGATCGGCTAGGGCTAAAGGTTGGCGATCATTTGCTGGTGGGTGATCTCGATTTGGAACTGCGCGCCACACTGCTCAGCGAACCGGATGTGCTTTCCGAGGGCTTTGGCTTTGCACCGCGTTTGATGATGTCGCGTGAGGCGGTTCAGGCGTCAGGTCTTATCCGGTCAGGTTCGTTGGCCAATTACAATTACAAAGTTTTGATGGGCCAAACGCTGTCAAAATCAGCGCTGCTGGATTTGCAGAAGGCGCAGCGTAAAGACTTAGGTGATGCCGGTTTCCGCATTGCCACAAGTGCCAATGCCGCGCCGGCGCTGGCCGACACTGTCGAGCGTTTCTCTCAATTTCTCTCGCTGGTCGCGCTTTGTGCATTGCTGGTAGGCGGAGTTGGTGTGGCCAATGCCGTGCAAGCGCATCTGGATGGCAAGCGCTCAGTGATTGCCACGTTCAAAAGCCTAGGCGCCGGCGGCGGGTTTGTGGCGAGTGTTTATCTCATCCAGATTTTGATCATCGCTTTGGCAGGCATCGCCATAGGCTTGGTGATTTCAGCCATCGTGCCGCCGTTGGTTGGCTCGACGCTGGAGCGCTTCTTGCCGCTGTCCATTGATCGCAGCGTGCAGGTGAGTGCGCTCATCTTGGCGGCGCTGTTCGGTTTTATGACGACGCTGGCGTTTGCGCTGGTGCCGCTTGGCCGCACGCGCCACGTCAGGCCCACAATGCTATTTCGCGATACGGTTTTGGAGGGCGGGCAAACGAGCGGCTGGCGCTGGCTGCTGGCTGCCGCATTTACGATGGCACCTACCGCTGGTCTGGTGATCTTGCTGTCAGAGCAACGGCGCGTCGCAGCGATCTTTTTGGGGGCGGCACTTGGAGCGTTTATCATTCTTTATGGTGTTTCGGCGCTGGTGATCTGGATTGCCAAACGCCTACCGCGTCCGCAATCGACGATTTGGCGCTTGGCAGTTGGCAATATTTATCGTCCCGGTGGCATCACGCGCTCGGTTGTTATCTCGCTGGGCTTGGGCCTCACGTTACTCGCCGCCATCTCGCTAATTGATAATAATCTGCGCAGCCAAATTTCAGGCTCCATCGCCGGCAAGGCGCCGGACTTTTTCTTTGCGGATATTCAGGGCAAGGAAATTGACGGTTTTTCCACGCTGCTGCACGAGCTTTCGCCAAAAGGTAAAGTTCAAAACGTGCCGATGTTACGCGGCAGAATTACGGCATTAAAGGGCATCAAAATTGCCGATTATAAGGTACCGCCGGAGGCGAGCTGGGTAACCCGCGGCGACCGCGGCATCACATATTCAGCTACCCTGCCGGATAATAGCTCGTTGGCTTCAGGCAGTTGGTGGGCGGCGGACTATAGCGGCGAGCCACTGGTTTCGTTTGCGGCTGAAGAAGCGGGCGAGCTTGGCCTCACGGTTGGTGATACGGTCACGGTCAATGTTTTGGGCCGCGACATCACCGCAAAGATTGCCAATTTGCGCGCAGTTGAGTGGCGGTCTTTATCAATTAATTTTGTGATGGTGTTTTCGCCGTCCATGTTCAAAGGCGCGCCACATGCGTGGCTCTCGACGCTGACCGACCCGGGGTCGGATGCGGCAGGCGAGGCTAAGGTTTTGAACAGTGTGACCAAAGCCTATCCGGCGATTACGACCGTGCGGGTGAAAGACGCCCTGTCGATGGCTAATAATTTCATTTCGCAGTTTTCGACGGCAATTCGTATAGCGGCGTCCGTGGCTCTCATTGCCTCAGTTCTGGTGTTAGCTGGTGCGCTGGCGGCGGGGAACCGCATTCGTGTTCGCGATGCGGTGATTCTGAAAATGCTCGGCGCAACACGGCGCACATTGGTACGGGCCTTTGTGCTGGAATATATGCTGGTGGGGTTAGCAACGGCGCTTTTTGCGCTCTTGGCGGGAACTTTGGCGGCTTGGTTTGTGATTACCAATATCATGAATTTGACGTTCAGCTTTGAGCCCGTTGTGCTATTTACCACCGTTGGCATCGCTCTTATCTTAACGATTGGCATGGGTTTGGCGGGTACATACCGGATTTTGGGCCAGAAAGCCTCGCCCGTGTTGAGGACACTTTAACGTTGATTTTGTGTCCGATGCGGTTTTTTGCATTTGCCCTTGTCGTGACACAATAGAATCACCATACTGATATGTAGCTAAGCTGATTTCCCGCCAGCGCGCTCCTTTCATGGACACCAGTCGGGATGAATGAGGAAGACAATGTCTGACTATCGCAATACTCCGCTGCGCTCCGTGTCAAACACACAAGTGGGCGCCGATATTGATGAAGGCCTGCGCACCTACATGCTGCGCGTTTATAATCTGATGGCTGTTGGCCTCGGCATTACGGGTGTTACCGCCTATGGCACTTATGCCTATGCGCTGAGCAATCCTGCGTTCGCTCAAGCCATTTATGGCGGCCCGATGCGCTGGGTGGTGATGCTTGCACCGCTGGCTCTGGTGTTTTTCTTGAGTTTCCGCATTAACTCGATGAGCGTTTCTACCGCGCAAACAACTTTCTGGGGCTATGCCGCGCTTCTTGGTGTGTCTCTATCGTCGATTTTCTTGGTTTATACAGGCCAGAGCATCACGCAAACATTCTTCATCACCGCCACAACCTTTGGCGCGATGTCGCTCTATGGTTACACCACGAAGAAAGACCTGACGAGCTGGGGTTCGTTCCTGTTCATGGGTCTAATCGGTATATTGATCGCTTCTGTTGTGAACATTTTCTTGGCGTCGTCCGCCATGAGCTTTGCCATCAGCGTGATTGGTGTTCTGGTGTTCACGGGCCTTACAGCCTATGACACACAGAAGATCAAAGAAGGTTATTATGAAGCCGATGCCAGCGATACCGCAGGCCGCAAGGCGATTATCGGTGCGCTGAACCTCTACCTTGATTTCATCAACTTGTTCATCATGTTGCTGCGTCTGGTTGGCGATCGTCGCTAATCTCTAGCAGTCAGTGGAATTGAAAAAGGCGGCCTTCGAGCCGCCTTTTTTGTTTGCGGCAACGCATTGTTCTCGCTACGAAATGTGTATGGAGACTTTGCAATGAACATACGCCCTGCCACGCTTGCCGATATTGCTGATATGCATTCAATCTATGAACATGCAGTGCTGCATGGCACGGGTTCGTATGAGCTTGATCCACCAGATGAGGCGGAACTGGCGCGACGCTTTTTGACGAACACCGGCAATGGCTTTCCGTGGATTTTGGCCGAAGAGGGCGGCGTGATTTTGGCTTATGCCTATGCCTCGCCATTTCGCACGCGTCCGGGCTATCGCTGGATGATTGAAGATTCGATTTATGTAGCCCCCGAGGCCAAGGGCAAGGGCATCGGGAAAGCGTTGTTGGCGCGACTGATTGAGCTTTGCACAGAGTTGGGCTTTCACCAGATGGTGGCGGTGATTGGCGATGGTAAGGGCAATAAGGGATCGGTCGCGCTGCATTCCAGTTTGGGTTTTCGCCATGCTGGGACAATCGAAGGCACCGGCTTCAAATTCGGTCAGTGGATCGACACGGTGATGATGCAATATTCAATGAACGGCGGGGCTGATAAATTGCCGGATACGGGCAAGTTTCCGGCAAGCGACTGGAAGGCGTTGAAGTAGTCTAGGTTTGGACCAACTTTAGCGTATTATCAAAAACGCGCAGTACCAAACCCAGTTCATGACCACGTTTGAGAATGAGTCCGTTCGCATTCACGACACTGAACGCGCCTTGTTTGCGGGCCAGCTTCGGCGTTTTCTCAATGCGATACAGTGGCGTTTCGGTTGCGCGGCGAAAGACCGAGAACACAGCACATTCATTCATGCTGTCGATGGCATAGTCTTTCCACTCGCCTGCGCCGACCATTTTTGAATAGAGGTTGAGGATGAGATTAAGCTCTTTGCGGTCAAACATGACCGGCATTTCCACCCGCTTAGCGGCGGACGCGTCGAACGGGATTACAGTTCGTGCTTCGTGATCCGACCTCAGTCCACTTTCATCCATCCGCATGTTCCATCGAATTTGGTGTGTACACAAACGTGAACCGGCAAAAAGGTTTTGGCAAGCCTCAAATCGTAATTGTGACTTGGTCCCGCCGAGAATTTTGTGGTCCGTTCACGCCACCTAACTGAATGCGGCATTTGCGCGATGGGGCGAACCAATGGAAGCAGTGAGTTATGTTCGTCAGCGAACTGTCAGGATGTTCAACTTACCGTCACACACTGTTGCAAAGGGTGATTGCGCGCCACGAAGAAGCCGCAATTTCGCCAAACCGCTGCCAGATTTGAAACCGACCATAGCTATGTTGCCTGAGACGGTCCGGTCAAACTTGATAGCCGAACCCCAAGCCCCCCGCCCTCGGCGTTAAGGCTGACTGGACCACTCAGGAACATTGGTTTTTTGGCCGGGCGCGTCGTTTGCCCGGTCTTTTTTATTTTAGCTTTCCAATCCGGAAATCATCGCTGCGCCGATGATTTCGCCAGGTGTGCCATTTGCCGTTTGGCGCTGCAGCAATACTGCGCAGCCATAGCCCTTCTTTTCCATATATTCCTTGGCAGGAAGTTCGACCTTTAGCTCGCCGCCCTTCCACATGCCAATGGTTCTCACCTCGGTGACGGCATTGTGATATTCAACAGTTTTGCCGGAATTTTCGCCCCGTAAAATGTCCACGGACTCTTTGGCTTCAAAGATAACCAACACAAGATTGGCATCGCCTGTGCCAGCGCCTGCGGAAATGTTGAGGTGTCCTTTTTCGATGGATGCAGAAACAGACACGGACATTGGGCTTGCTGCCTTGTTCATTTCATCAATAGCTGCAAACACAGAGTCCGGCGATCCCGCTTTTACACTCTGCTTTCCATTGACAATCATTTGCGGCGTATAGACTTGTGATGAGCCAAAACTGGCTGCGTAATCATATTGCCGCTTGGTAAAAGCTGCATCAGAAAAAGTGTCTTTCCAATCCAGATAATTCCAATAATCAACATGGAATGCCAGCGCTACGACGTCGCCACGCTTGATGACCTCGCCAAGCACTTTATCCGCAGGTGGGCAAGACGAGCAGCTTTGGCTGGTGAATAACTCTACCACGCCTTTAATGGGCGTTTCTTGCGCCCAAGCAGACGATGATAGGATCAATAATGATGCGGCAAGTACTGAAAACTTTGTCATGCGACATTACCCTTTCGATGATTTAAGCCGTAACGCGTCATGCTTTCAATAGAAAGTCACGTCTGGGTGAAGTGCTTGTGAGGTCTTTGTAATATATTGTGTTTTGACGAAAACATACCATTTGGTATGTTTTGCAGATGGAAACGCAGAAACACCATTCCTCAAAGCGAAAACTTCTGGATGCGGCGGTGAAGCTTATCCGGCGCAAAGGCTATGCCGCGACCAGTGTGGATGATCTATGTGTCGAGACAGGGTTGACCAAGGGCAGTTTCTTTCATCATTTTAGTGGCAAAGAGGACTTAGCCATCGCCACGGCGGCGCACTGGACGGCTGTGACCGCGCCACTCTTTGAAAGTGCCTCATTTCAAAATTACAGTGAGCCGCTGGAGCGCATACTTGGCTACGTTGATTTTCGCAGGGCAATTTTACGGGGTGAGTTGCCGGAATTTACCTGTCTTGCAGGCACAATGGTGCAAGAAGTGCACACCAGCAATCCGATGATTGCGGTTGCGTGCGGCAAATCAATAACTGACCACGCTGAAACTCTGGTGGAAGACATTGAGGCCGCCATGACAGCAAGCGGGAAGGATTTTGAGTTCACCGCCCAAAGCCTAGCGCTTCATACCCAAGCCGTGCTGCAAGGCGCCTTTATCTTGGCAAAGGCCACCGGCGGGCCGGACGCCGCTGCCGATAGCGTGGGCCATTTGCGCCGCTATATCGAATTATTGTTCAATAAAATGGAGGAGTAAAAAAATGGCGAATAAATTTGTTTGGCACGACGTCATGACGGCAGACGTGAAGGCGGCTACGGCGTTTTATTGCAATGTTGTGGGCTGGCGCGCGCAGGATTCTGAAATGCCGGGTGTGGATTATACGCTGCTTTACGCAGGCGACACACAGGTTGGCGGCATCATGCCGATACCTGCCGAGAACAAGGGTATGCCGCCGATGTGGATGGGCTATATCGGCGTTGACGATGTAGATGCCTATGCAGACAAGGTTGTGAAGGCGGGCGGTAAGATTTGGAAAGAGGCGCAGGATATTCCCGGCGTCGGGCGCTTTGCGGTGGCGGGTGATCCGCATGGTGCGGGGTTTATTTTGTTCAAAGGCAATGGCGAAGCGATGCCACCTGCGCCGTTCATGGAAAAGGGCCATGTCGGTTGGAACGAGTTGCACTGCGGCAATCTTGATGAGGCATGGACCTTCTACTCTGGACTTTTCGGCTGGCAAAAGGGCTTTGCCCACGACATGGGGCCTGAATGGGGCTTGTACCAGACATTTGGTGAAACCAGCGAAGCGCCGGGCATGGGCGGCATGATGAAGAAAATGGCCAATACGCCGATGCCAACATGGATCTATTATTTCAGCGTCGGCGATATTGATGCGGCTGCAAGTCGCGTGAAAGATAATGGCGGCACTGTGCTTATGGAGCCGCATGAGGTGCCAGGTGGCACATGGATTTCACCGTGCATGGATCCGCAAGGCGCGATGTTTGCACTCATTGGCAGGCGGGCGTAACGCCGCAACGGGAGGATTGAAAATGGCCTATGTAGATGGATTTGTGGTGGCAGTGCCAACAGCGAACAAGCAGGCCTATATTGATATGGCCAGCAAGATTAACGCACTGTTCAAAAAGAATGGCGCGTTGGAAATAGTGGAAAATTGGGGCGTTGACGTGCCGGAGGGGAAGCTGACTTCCTTCACTATGGCTGTGAAACGTGAGGACAATGAATCCATTGTTTTCTCGTGGATCAAATGGCCGTCAAAGCCGGTGCGGGATGGGGCGTGGGGCGTGTTGATGCAAGACCCGCTGATGCAGCCTGGCGCAACGCCGCAAGTGTTCGATGGCAAGCGCATGATTTTCGGCGGGTTTGAGACAATGATGGAAATGTGATGGCGATGATTGGTCTGCCAATCAAGAAGGGATAACGCGATGGCTTTTCTAGAGATGTTTGTAGGCCCCGTTCTCACGTCAAACAAAGAGGCTTACCAAACTTACGCTGTGCAAATGGGCGAGTTGACAATGAAAGCCGGAGCGCTTTCGGTGACGGCATGTTGGGGCGTTGATGGTGGGCAAACCATGATTGCACCGCTTGCGGGTGTGGTAAAGGTCGCGCCAGAAGAGACGATTGTGGCGCGTATTGTTCGCTGGTCATCCAAGGCGGCGCGCGATGAAGGCTGGGCTGAGATGATGAAAACACCGGATCCGCGCTTTGCATCACTACAGATGCCGTTTGACCGCGCGCGCGTCTGTTATGCTGCATTTGATGAATTTAGCGCGTAGAAATTTTGAGGAGACATGTGATGAGCACCAGCTCAAGAATCAAACCCTTCTTATGGTTCGCATCCGAGGCCGAGGAGGCCGCTAACCACTATATGGCGGCATTCAGGGATTCAAAAATCATTAGTACGATGCGCGATGGACCTAATGGTCCTGGCCCTGAAGGCTCTGTTTTGGTCATTGAATTTTCGCTTAACGGCCAGCATTTTTGCGGGTTGAATGGCGGGCCGATGTTCACTCCTAACGAGTCTGTATCGTTTGCCATAACAGCGGAAGATCAGGCCGAGGTTGATCTTTTATGGGAGCATTTGGGCAAGGACGGTACCTATTCGCAATGCGGTTGGCTCAAAGACAAGTGGGGCTTTTCGTGGCAAATCGTGCCCAAACGATTCTTTGAGCTTACCTCAACGGGTGACGCAGCCGTGACTAGCCGCGTAATGGGCGCGATGATGCAGATGCAGAAGTTCGATGTGACGAAGTTGGAAGAGGCGGCAAAGGGATAATTGCTGACTTTCACCGCGGCTGGCTTGTCATTTTCAAAAGACCGATTAAGCCAGTGCGATGGGATATTTTGTCAACCGCCGCTTCAATCTTATATATGTTCACGCCGCGCTTCAGGCTTTCACCACGCATGGAGGCGAGGCGTTTGCCTTTGTCTATTTGCTAAAGGCAGGCATCCCCGTGCCGATTGTACTGCTCTCAATAGGTGCGCTTTTTGGCAGCCGTGTACTGTTCCGAATGGCAGTATTGCCCCTTACCAAGCGCTTTGGATTACGCAATGCACTTGTCTTCGGCATTGTGATGGAAGGCTGTACCTATCCGATATTATCACAGATTACGGGTACAGGACCGCTGCTTGTGATCTATCTCACGCTTTGGGCGATAAGCAGCAGTATCTATTGGACCACGCACCATGCCTATGTTGTTTTAATTGGCGACGGTCAGAATCGCGGCGCGCAGGTAAGCGTTATGGAATTCATTGGCACGTTTGTCGGCATCCTTGCACCGCTCACCACGGGCCTGCTGCTTACGTGGTTCGCACCCATCGTCGCGTTTAGCG
Source organism: Phyllobacteriaceae bacterium (assembly GCA_043744175.1). Taxonomy (GTDB): domain Bacteria; phylum Pseudomonadota; class Alphaproteobacteria; order Rhizobiales; family Rhizobiaceae; genus JANMEX01. The sequence goes on along the minus strand of JAYTVD010000154.1, from coordinate 3,589 downwards.
TTGTTGGACTTGTGATGATTTGTTCAGCAATTCCGCTACTATTTTTGCCGAACATTATGGTGGAGATGGATGTAAACATATCGCAAGCTACGAAAAAGTTGGCGCGCCTCATAATGTTCACCGATGGTTTGCGCAGCGGGGCATTTCATTTTACGTGGTTGATCGCGCTGTTCATCACACTGGGTGCCAGCTTTGCCGCTTATGGTGGCGCCTTGTCATTGGCGGGTTTGGCAGGGGCACTAATGGGCCTTTTTGTGGGCAAATCAATTGATCTTGGCAACGGCCGCCGCGCCGCTCAAATCGGCTTTGCCGTGCTTAGCGTGGCCATCCTTGCCCGCGCCTTTGGTTACTCCGCCGCTTGGAGTGCGGTTACCGCCAATGCTATCGCTGCTATCGCATGGCCGATATATGCAACCGCTTTTAACTCAAGGGTCTACGCGCTTGCACAACACTCACCGTGCGCATTGCGCTTTCACATCATCGCCGAAGGCGGCTGGGATTTGGGCGTCGCGTGCGCCTGTTTCACATCTGCCGCACTTGTTTATCTCGGCTTTGGTTTTTTCTGGCCATTGATATTGTCGCTCATTGGCTGCGTCATCGGATACTGGGTGGTGACGGGAACGTTCGACCGGGCCCTGGGTGCAGAGGACTTGAGCTCCGCCTGATCCTCATCGCATTAAAAAAGCCGCCAGAATTCTCATCCGGCGGCTTTTGATTAGATATGTTGGTCTTGCTTAAGCTGCCAAGTCTCTCAACACATATTGCAAGATGCCGCCGTTTTTGAGGTAGGCTACCTCTTCCAGTGTATCAATACGGCAAATGATGGGGACGTTTGTTACCTTGCCATCGCCTGATGTAACAACGGCTGTCATTTTCTGGCGTGGCTTGGCGGTGGCGATGCCCTCGATGGCGACGGTCTCATCGCCCTTGAGGCCAAGAGATTGCCAAGATGTGCCGTCTTCCAAGACAAAAGGCACTACGCCCATTCCGACCAGGTTTGAACGATGGATACGCTCAAAGCTTTGCGCGATCACAGCGCGGACACCCAGCAAGTTGGTACCCTTCGCGGCCCAGTCACGGGATGAGCCATTGCCATATTCGATGCCAGCAAACACGACCAATGGTACGCCTTCGGCTTTGTATTTCATTGCAGCGTCATAGATCGACATTTCTTCCTTTGACGGGAAGTGGAAGGTGTAGCCGCCTTCCTTGCCGTTTGCGCCCAGCATGTGGTTGCGGATGCGGATGTTGGCGAATGTACCGCGCATCATCACTTCGTGGTTGCCACGGCGCGTGCCGTACTGGTTAAAGTCCGCTACAGCGACATGATGATCTGACAAATATTTGCCAGCAGGAGATGCCGCCTTGATAGAACCGGCGGGCGAAATGTGATCGGTGGTGATCTTATCGCCGAACAGGCCCAAAATGCGCGCGCCCTTAATGTCTGATGCAGCGCCTGACGCCTTGGTCATGCCGACAAAGTATGGCGGGTTTTGCACATAGGTGGATTTGTCATCCCACTCGTAGGTCTGTCCAGCAGGCACTTTCACCTTCTGCCAGTTCTTGTCACCCTTGAAGACATCCTTGTACTTTTCAGCGAAAATCTTCTTCGTCACATATTTGGCGATGAATTCCTGAATTTCCTTGGAGGTTGGCCAGATGTCCTTGAGGTAAACTGGATTGCCCTTTTTATCGGTACCGAGTGGCTCCTTGGTCAAATCCTTGCAGACTGTGCCCGCCAAAGCATGGGCAACAACCAATGGCGGGGATGCCAAGTAGTTGGCCTGCACATCCGGTGACACACGGCCTTCAAAGTTACGGTTGCCGGAAAGAACGGCAGCGGCAATCAGACCTTTGTCATTGATTGTACGGGATATTTCCTCCGGCAACGGGCCAGAGTTGCCGATACAAGTCGTGCAGCCAAAGCCGACAAGATTGAAGCCGAGTTTGTCTAAATCCTTTTGCAGACCGGAGTTTGCCAAATAATCCGCCACCACTTGTGAGCCGGGAGCCAATGATGTCTTCACCCAAGGCTTGGACTTCAAACCCTTGGCAAGCGCGTTGCGGGCCAAGAGGCCAGCGCCGATCAAAACGGATGGGTTGGATGTGTTGGTGCAAGAGGTAATGGCAGCGATAACCACGTCGCCATGACCAAGATCATGCTCGCGGCCTTCGACGGCATAGCGCTTGCCGATTTCGGCGAGCTTTTTGTATTCGGTGTCCATCGCGCTGGTGAAACCAGCTGGAATGCCTTCCAAAGCCACGCGACCTTCCGGACGCTTTGGGCCTGCCATAGATGGGACGACTGAACCCAAATCAAGTTCGATTGTATCCGTGAACACGGGGTCTTTTGTCGTTTTTGTACGGAAAAGGCCTTGGGTGCGGCAGTATTTTTCCACCAGTTCAACGCGGGCCTTTTTGCGGCTTGTTGTGGTCAGATAGTTCAATGTTTCGCCATCAACAGGGAAAAAGCCGCATGTTGCGCCGTATTCCGGGCCCATATTGGCGATTGTTGCACGGTCTGCAAGGGTGAGTGAATCGAGGCCGGGGCCGAAGAATTCGACGAATTTGCCGACAACGCCCTTTTTGCGCAGCATTTGCGTAACGGTCAAAACAACGTCGGTAGCCGTGATGCCTTCGCGCACTTTGCCTGTTACCCTAAAGCCGATGACTTCTGGCAAAAGCATGGATTGTGGCTGGCCAAGCATTGCGGCTTCCGCTTCAATACCGCCGACACCCCAACCGAGAACGGCCAAACCATTGACCATGGTGGTGTGCGAATCAGTGCCAACAACTGTGTCCGGATAGGCGACTTCGACGGTTTCGGTCTTCTTGCCTTTTGTAACTTTTTCTTTGGATGTCCACACAGTTTGGGCCAAATATTCAAGATTCACCTGATGGCAAATACCTGTTCCAGGAGGCACAACGCGGAAATTCTTAAACGCTTGCTGGCCCCATTTTAAGAAACGGTAGCGCTCGCCGTTGCGCTCGTATTCCAGATCAACATTCTTTTTCAATGCCTTAGCAGAGCCAAATTCATCCACGATAACCGAATGGTCGATGACTAGATCCACAGGAACCAGCGGGTTAATCTTTTGCGGGTTGCCGCCGAGCGCCTTCATGGCATCGCGCATAGCGGCCAAATCGACAACGGCGGGAACGCCTGTGAAATCCTGCATCAACACGCGGGCGGGGCGGAAGGCGATTTCCTTGCCAGCTTTGCCCTTGTCGTTCAGCCATGAAGCGCAGGCTTCGATGTCGGCCTTCTTCACTGTGGTGCCGTCTTCGGCGCGCAGCAGGTTCTCCAGCAAGACCTTCATAGAGTAAGGCAAGGCGGAAATTCCGGTAAGACCGTTCTTTTCAGCGGCGGCGAGTGAGTAATAGACATATTTTTTAGTGCCGACGGTAAGCGTCTTGCGGCATTTGAAACTATCGATGGTGGACATGGGAGTGCTCCTCAAACAAAAGTGCCAAGGGCGAACGGGTCATAATATGTCAAACATATCAATGACTTGCAGGTACGGCCATTTCCGCTGTTCGTCCTGACAACCGGTTCAAGGCCGGATGCCGTGGAATCGGCATAAGGGTT
>JAYTVD010000153.1:0-15613 GCA_043744175.1 Phyllobacteriaceae bacterium | reverse complement strand
CATTTCACAAGGCCGAGCTAATTGCGCCAGCGGCGCGTCGCCCTCGTTCGATGAGCGGGTTATAAGGCCAACATAACGAAACTGTCAACACGGATTTTGAAGAAAAATCGATAATTTTTGCGATGCAGCATGGATTTTTCCAATCCACTCGTTTTTAGGCTTTTTATCGGGTTTTTCGCCATAAATTTGCTGCGATGCCACATTCACAACATGTGGAAAACCTAAACCAGCTTACAAATATGCGAGCACACCCATCAGATATGGCGTTTGACATCGTGCTTCATTATAGAGACAGATGAATTAAGAGCGTGACGGACGCTTTTGGCCTTAGGAATCGACACTTACTTATGACTCCAATGGAAAAAATGGTGGCGAACTTGGGGGATGAACCTCCTTTGGTCGCAGACGGGCGCAAAGGCCCGCCAGATCGGCGCGAAGTTTCCGCGCGCTGGCTCACCGGTACATTCCTCACAGGCTTTACCTCTATTATACTAATGGGCGTTGCGCTCTCCGCTGCGCTTGATGGCCGCCAGATATTAACAACGCCTGCCGAAGTGATGGCAGCTGACGAAATGCGTAGTGAAAGTGATAATGCGTCCGGCAAGGCTGGTCGCCTTTCCGCAACCGCCATTTCGTTGAAAATTTCAGACAAGCGCGTCATTCAGGTTTCGACAATGATTAGGCAAGGCGATCGCGATGTGGTGCGCATGTTGCCATTCGGACTTGTTGAAATGGCGCTTGCCGGTGGCCACACCACAAAGAAGTCATATCCGCCCTTCAGCGCCACTGATGTGTTCGCTGATGATGGTAGCAAAGGCAAAAGTGTCGAGACGGGCGAGATTTATGGTGCCAAGGTTGAAAGCGAAGTCAGCCTGAAGACCGTCTCCTTCCCTATTGAGACCGCGCAGTTTGATCCAGCCAACAATTTATCGCTGGAAGAAGTCGAAGAAGCGGTGCGCATTTCCGGGACCGCGCTCACCGAAGGTGACGTACAGGTCGCCTCGCTGCATTATTTAGATCCACTGCGCTTTGGTGCGGGCGATGATTATGGCGTGAACACCTCGTTCGGCGTCAAAATCGTCAAAGAAAATGTTTCCGTTGCACCTAAAGATACCAACGAGACACCCCAGACTGAATTTGCCGAGGAGATCATCCCCCTTCGTGAGGATACCGCGCCGCTAAAAGCACTTAATAATGAAGGCTACTACGGTCCGGATGTCGAGGGCATAGCCGAAGCCATCACTACATTATTAAGTGCGCCCAAATTAAAGGGCGGCTGGGCGCTGCGCATCGGCATTGAAACGGTCAATGACGTATCGCGCATTGTCCGTGCCTCGGTCTATGATGGAAAGTCCCACCTTTTCACCGTCGCCATCGATGACCACGACCAATATGTGCCGACCGAAGCGCCGGAAGGCAGCGATGAAATTATGGCGTCTCTTGGTGGCGCGCCATTGCCACCGCGTGTGCGGGGCGATCTGCCAAGTGTTTACGATGGCATATACCGCGCGGCTTACGCCTATGATTTGACACCGCGCATGGCCAAACAGCTTATCAAAATGCTGGCGGCAAGCGTGGATTATCAAGCGCAGTTGAACCCGACCGATACACTAAAAGTGTTCTACTCCATTCCCGAAGGTCTCGATAAACCGGGCGAAGATTCTGATGTGCTTTTTGTTGACGCAAATTTCAGCGGCTCTGAGCATAAATATTACCGCTTTAAGAATGATGACGGCTCGGCGGACTATTATGACGAAAAAGGCGGCAGCTCTCAGCAATTCCTGCTGCGCGTCCCTGCCCCCGGTGGCCGTTTGACATCAGGCTTCGGCATGCGCCGCCATCCAATCTTGGGCTATATGAAACTTCATGCCGGGACTGATTGGGCCGGACCGATTGGAACGCCAATCCTTGCCGCCGGCAATGGCGTGGTCGAACGCGCTGGCTGGACATCCGGCTATGGCTACCAAACCGTCATAAAACACGCCAATGGCTATGAATCATCCTACTCACATCAAAGCAAAATCGCCAAAGATGTGTTTGAGGGCGCAAAAGTCCGCCAAGGCCAAGTCATCGGTGCCATCGGCTCGACCGGGTTATCGACAGGCCCGCACCTTCACTATGAGCTGATTATCAACGGCACCAAAGTGGATTCCATGGCCGTGCGCCTGCCAAGCGGCAAAGCGCTATCCGGCAGCGATCTAGTTGCTTTCAAGAAAGAGCGCGACCGTATCGACGCTTTGCTGGAATCTGAAAGCGAACCACAGAAAGTAGCAACAAACTAAGGCGTGAGAAGCCCAAGCTCCCGCCTCTTGACCTTGGTCAAACCCAGCGAAACCAATTGGTAGCTCGCTCTTATATAATCTTTAAGTTCTTCAAAGCTCATGCTTTCCGGTCCTTGCCACTGAATCCAGCTCATCCCGCGCGAGGCAAGATAAGGCGCAGGCCGCAAACCCGCCTCGCCTTTCAGCATTTGAAACGCCATTTCCGAACATTTGAACGAAACCGCCAGCCGCTCATCCACGCTCCATCCACCAATAGCAAAAACCTTAGCCCCAACCTTCCAAACATGCGCCCCACCCCATTGGATGACGGTTGTCGTATGAGGCAACGAGGCGCAGAAGGCGTTGTATTCGGCGAGTGTCATGATTGTCCTACCGCCTTGTGTTGTAGTAGCGTGCATGCAGGTAAACCAGTGCATCACCTATCTGCAAGCATCAACAGGAGACATTATGATCCAATTTCAGCGCAGTATTTGGTCAGAAAGTTTCGACGTTTATCGGCGCAACATTGTTGTAGTGGGTTTTTACGTTGGAATGATGCTCGTCATAATTGCGGTGGAAGAGCACCTTAAGCATAGAGGCGGTCTTGCATTTGGCGTAACGTTTGCCGCCGCCTATCTTGCTTTGGCGGCTCATCTAACGGTGTTGACCAATCAAGCAGGATGGAAACATCTAAATGACCCAGAGATTGTCAAGCGGTCACAACCATTTCTTTGGCGCACCATCGGCCTCAGTGTCTTATCACTTTTAGCCTTTTTTGGTGCTTTGCTACTTTTAATGACGCAAACGTCCATAACAACGGTATTCTCAATAGCGATCTTTGTTAGCTTACTAAGCGCGCCCTTCATCTTCGCCAAATGGGGAACCATGCTTCCCGCTGCCGCGATGGCCTCGGACTCGGGGTTTTTTCGTGCAGGCGAAAGAGGCAGTGTCACATTTTTCTACACTCTACCGCGCTTGTTTATTTCAATTGTTCTATTGTCAGCGTTACTTGTGGGCCTCGATTTTGTTTTTGCCAGTCTAAACAAACTGGAAGGGCAACTCGTCAGCGCACAGGGCGTTCCCAATATCACATTGATTATGGAAACCGCACTCGGACTAGCACTAAGCGCCTTCCAAATAGTTATGACTGCCGTGATTTTATCCCGCGCTTATCTAATTGCAGAACAAAATCAGGCAGTCATACCAAGTCTTAGCAATAGCGTCGCTTAAGCCGCCTTTGCCACGTCCTGCGCTATCCGGAAATTCAGCCTGTCCGAACCCGCAGATACATAGACTGTCGAGCCATCCTTAATCTCGCCGCCAAGAACTTTCTCAGCCAGCGGGTCTTGCACACTCTTTTGGATAACGCGCTTCAAAGGCCGTGCGCCGTAGGCCGGATCGTAGCCCTTATCGCCCAACCATTTCACCGCGCTATCATCGAGATGGAGGATGATCTTGCGATCTTCCAGCAATTTCGACAGCCGCTCCATTTGGATATGCACAATCGCGCCCATTTCTGCACGGCGCAGACGATGGAACAGGATGATGTCATCCACACGGTTGACAAATTCCGGACGGAACGCGGCTTTCACCGCCGCCATCACTTGGTCGCGCACACTGTCCACATCTTCGTCGTCAGCCAAGGACACGAGATAATCCGAGCCAAGATTAGACGTCATCACAATAAGCGTGTTGCGGAAATCCACCGTGCGGCCCTGCCCGTCGGTCAAGCGACCATCGTCCAGCACCTGCAACAGCACGTTAAACACATCCGGATGCGCCTTTTCGATCTCGTCGAAAAGAATCACTTGATACGGACGGCGACGCACAGCCTCAGTCAGCGCACCACCTTCTTCATAGCCAACATAGCCGGGAGGCGCGCCAATAAGGCGGGCTACCGAGTGCTTCTCCATATATTCAGACATATCAATGCGAGTCATCGATGTGTCATCATCAAACAGGAACGAGGCCAGCGCTTTGGTCAGCTCCGTCTTACCAACACCAGTTGGCCCGAGGAACATGAACGAACCAATCGGACGGTTGGAATCTTGCAATCCGGCGCGGGCACGGCGCACCGCACGCGATACCGCCTGCACTGCCTCGCCCTGCCCGACCACACGTTTGGCCAACTCATCTTCCATGCGCAGCAGTTTTTCGCGCTCGCCTTCCAGCATCCGGTCAACCGGAATGCCGGTCCAGCGCGAAACGACTTGCGCAATATGGTCAGGTGTCACCACCTCTTCCACTAAAGCGCCCTTTTTATCATCCTGTAATTCAGATGCCGCAAGCTTGCGTTCCAATTCTGGAATTGAACCATAAGCCAGTTCGCCAGCCTTTTGAAACTCGCCAGCGCGCTGGGCAATAGCCAGCGCATTGCGGGCATCCTCAAGCTGCTTCTTCAAATCTGCGGCCAGACCGAGCTTTTGCTTTTCAGCCACCCAAGTGTTGGTAATACCAGCCGATTCTTCTTCCAGTCCTGCCAGTTCTTTTTCAAGTTTAACTAGCCTGTCCTTGGAAGCATCATCCTTTTCAACCCGAAGCGCTTCACGCTCGATTTTGAGCTGCATGATACGCCGGTCAATCTCGTCCAAAACCTCCGGCTTAGAATCCACCTGCATACGAAGCCGCGAGGCGGACTCATCCATCAAATCGATGGCTTTATCCGGCAAGAAGCGGTCCGTAATATAGCGGTTGGACAAAGTTGCTGCTGCCACTAGTGCGCTATCAGAGATGCGCACTTTGTGATGCTGCTCATATTTTTCCTTAAGGCCGCGCAAGATTGAGATGGTATCTTCAACCGTTGGCTCGGAAACAAACACAGGTTGAAAACGCCGCGCAAGCGCCGCATCTTTTTCCACATGCTTGCGATATTCATCCAGCGTGGTCGCGCCTACACAGTGCAACTCGCCCCGCGCCAAAGCTGGCTTCAAAAGATTTGAAGCATCCATGGCGCCATCGGCTTTGCCTGCACCCACCAGCGTGTGCATTTCATCAATGAACAAGATGATCTCGCCATTAGCCGATGTGATTTCACTCATCACGGCTTTGAGGCGCTCTTCAAATTCGCCACGATATTTCGCACCGGCAATCAACGCGCCCATATCCAGTGCCATCAAGGTTTTATCCTTGAGCGACTCAGGAACATCACCATTGACAATGCGCAGGGCCAAACCTTCGGCAATCGCCGTCTTACCAACGCCGGGTTCACCAATCAGCACCGGATTGTTTTTCGTGCGGCGCGACAAAACTTGGATCGTACGGCGGATTTCTTCATCACGGCCAATCACCGGATCAAGTTTCCCCTCACGCGCATCCTTGGTCAAATCGCGGGCATATTTCTTGAGCGCATCATAGCCCTGCTCGGCATTCGCTCCATCAGCGGTGCGGCCTTTGCGTAGCTCATTAATAACAGCATTCAGCGCCTGCGCCTTCACGCCAGCCTTGGCCAGCAGCTCATGCGTCTTGGCGGATTTCTCCATAGTCAGCGCCGTGAGCAACCGCTCGACAGTGACAAAACTATCGCCAGCCTTTTTGGAAATATCCTCAGCAGTTGCCATCACCTTGGCAAGCGGCGGCGACATATAAAGCTGGCCATTGCCACCCGTAACTTTTGGCAGAGCACTTAGTGCCGCAGCCAAGCTAAGCCGCAGCGCGCCGGAATCACCACCCGCCCGATCAATCAGCGACCCAGCCAAACCTTCCGGATCATCAATCAAAACTTTAAGAAGATGCTCTGGCAGAAACTGCTGATGGTCCTGACCAAGGGCATAGGTCTGTGCAGATTGGATAAAGCCCCGCACGCGCTCTGAATATGCTTCAACGTTCATATACATCTCCATTTGCCTCGGACCCGAAGTGGCATCGAAGGCGCTAATGTGACAGGCTCCCAAAAGAGGCGAGCCGGTTTCAAGCATTGATATGGGAAGACTAGCATCATTGCTCAAGAGCGCATTGATTGAAGTCAACACAAAATTTGGGGGGGAGTTTGATCGCTTGTAGAGTCAGCGGGGGGGGCGGAATGGTGCGCATACCAACTCCGCATTCGTTCCGCATCGTCTCCGCACTGCTTCCGTACGGTTTCCACACGCGCGGCGCATCATCTTCGAGCGCTTGGCGTATGATTTCCGACCGCTTCTCGACCAACAAAAACGGCGCCACTCGGGCGCCGCTTAAAGTCTATATATTGAAGATTTTACTCGTCCGCAGTGGCCGGAACTGGCCGCTCCACACCACGTGAAAGTGTGGCTAACAAGCCGCCTTCTGCCGGTGCATCGCCGCCTTCCGCGGCCACTTCCACCCGTGGTTCGCGAGGCGGGCGCGGCATACGAGGGCGCGGTGTACGTGGACGTTCTGCATTTGCTGCGCCAGATTCCCTATTGTTTTCACGGGGTTGGCGCTGGCGCGGGTTCTGCCGTGGTTGCTCGTCAACTACACCTTCTTCGCGTGGCGCAGCCACAATAACCGGCTGTTCCGAAGCACTATCAAACGGCACTGCCACGTCCGGCTGTGGTTGTTGATCGTGGCGTGGCTGCTGTTCATGCCGCGGTGCCTGCTCTTGGCGCGGCTGCGGATGGGCATGGAGCACGTCATCGAAGCGGTTATCACCGTTTCCAGCGCCCAAATCTTCCTCTTCCTCGCGGTTATCCCTTTGATTTTGTTGCTGTTGTGCCAAAGCACCAGCAATAATCCGGTTATAATGCTCGGCATGTTGCAGATAGTTTTCAGCCATCACGCGGTCGCCGGATGATTGCGCATCACGAGCCAGTGTCAAATATTTCTCAGCTATATTTTGCGCAGTTCCACGGATTTTCACGTCCGGACCATTGCTTTCATAGCTACGTGTCAATGGATTTGGCCCACCACGATTGCGGTTATTGTTATTATTATTGCTGTTATTATTGTTATTATTGCTGCTGCCGCCATTATTACTACGACCGCGCATACGCCTGTTTTGCTGCACTTGTATTATCCGATGCTAGTTTTCGATATATAAACAGGTTCGAAAGTTATGTGAGTTAATACTGAACATGTAACCATGATCCAGACGCGCAACCCAACACAGCGCGTCGCATCTTCACCAGCCTGAGCTAAAAGACGCTAAAGTGACCAGAACAAACCCGGCGTTCTAAAACCCGCCTTGGTACCATCTTCCCAGATTTTTTGCAGGTCTGGAAGATAACCTCTATGTCGCTATTGTTGGTCTTTTACCTGCAAACCGCAGAAATACCAAGCTTTTTTTCGCATATGATAATTCGCATCTCATTCATTTGAGAACGCCAAAATTCTATCCCGCCCGCCAAGGTCTTGCTTCAACATCACAACAAAAAAACCCTGCAATTTGAATATGTTAGTCACGTCATCTGCTTGGTCATAACCAATTTCGACCAAAACCAAACCACATGCATTTAAGAACGCTTTGGCTTTTTGTGCAATGAGTCTATAGGGTTGCAGCCCGTCCGGACCGCCATCTAGCGCCAAAAGCGGGTCGTGATTTTTAACCTCAACATCGAGATCAGGAATCACGGAAGATCTAATATAAGGCGGATTGGAGACGATGAGGTCGAATTTGCCTGAGACATTTTCGAACCAATCACTTTTTAGCGCCGAAAATCGTCCCAGATACCCGCAGATTTCGGCATTTTGCGAAGCCACCTCTAAGGCACCGCTAGCAATATCTGTAGCAATAACAGTGGCTTGCGGGAATATGGATAAAAGCGCCAGTGCCAGCGCGCCGGTTCCGGTTCCCAAATCCAGCATGTTTTTTGGCGGGTTTTTTCCCAGCAATTCGAGGGCTAAATCGACTAAAACCTCACTATCCGGCCTTGGTTCCAGTGTTTCTGGTCCTAAAACCAGCCTTAGCCCGTAAAAATCGCGATATCCCATAATACGATGGACCGGTCTTCCGGCTATGCGTTGCGCCAATGCCGCTTCCAATAATTCAATTTTATCATTTGAAATCAACATGTTAGGCCGCGAAACCAAATCGATGCGCTCCAGGCCGCAAGCCCACTCCGTCAGTAATCTCGCCTCAATATCATAGCCGTCAATATCGGTCTTTTCGAGCGTGTCGGTAGCATACCGCAACACTTCGGCAAGCGTACGCGGACCGCCCGAAATCATAACGCCAACCGCCCGAAGATGATGCGGAAGGCGCACGGAAACGATACGGAACAAGTACGGAGGCCGATTTTATGCATTTTCCGCCGCTTCCGCCAGCAAATGAGATTGATGGTCCGCGACCAGCGCATCGACCAACTCGTCAAGCTCGCCCATCATCACCCGCTCCAATTTATAAAGCGTCAAATTTATACGATGGTCAGTCACGCGGCCTTGCGGAAAATTGTAAGTGCGAATCCGCTCCGAGCGGTCGCCCGAACCGACTTGGGACTTGCGGTCTTCCGCCCGCGCATCATCCAGCGTCTGCCGCTTCATGTCATAAAGCTTGGTCCGCAAAATCTGCATTGCCCGGGCACGATTTTGATGCTGAGACTTTTCCGCTTGCACCACCATCACACCTGTCGGAATGTGGGTGATGCGAACGGCAGAGTCCGTCGTGTTGACGTGCTGGCCGCCAGCACCAGATGCCCGCATCGTGTCGATGCGAATGTCCTCGCTGCGGATTTCAATGTCCACCTCTTCGGCCTCAGGCAAAACGGCAACCGTGGCAGCGGATGTGTGAATGCGGCCGGAACCTTCGGTAGCTGGAACTCGTTGAACACGGTGAACGCCGGATTCAAATTTCAATTTGGCATAAACGCCCTTGCCCGTCACCGACGCAATGACTTCCTTATACCCACCCATTTCGCCGTCGCTGGTGGAATCAATCGAAACCTTCCAGCCCTGTGCCGCCGCATAGCGCTCGTACATGCGGAATAAATCGCCGCCGAACAGCGCGGCTTCCGAGCCGCCCGTGCCCGCACGAATTTCCAAGATAACTGAGCGTTCGTCAGCAGCATCTTTCGGCAATAGCAGAATGAGAATATCGCGCTCAAGATGCGCGCGTCGCTCGGACAAGACCGGCAGTTCTTCTTCAGCCAACGCACGCATTTCGCTGTCAGTATTGGGCTCGGCCAGCATCCGGCTCAATTCTTCTTCCTCTTTGCAAACCTGTTGCCATCCAACAGTGGCGGTGACGATGTCTTGCAATTCGGAATATTCAGAGCTTAATTTAACAAAAGTTTCGGCAGCCGGACCTGCCGATAATTCGGCTTCAATCACGGCATAGCGCTTCACAAGTTGGTCAAGCCGGGCGGCCGGAAGATTCATTTCATTTCATTTCTAAAATCTAGAGCAATTCCAAGCTTGATGGATATCAAGCGATTAAGGATATTGCGACAGAACAAAGGCTTTAGAGCAAAGTGAATTTAGATTCTATCAAAACTTACTTTGCTCTAAAGCGGAATGCTCATGCGCTCGGCATGGGCTTTCAGGAATCCGCGCAACGAGTCAAGTTTTGGCTGGCCGGGCTCAAGCAACGGGTCGAGCTCGGAGCGAAGTTGCGCTATATCCAACCCAAGTAACATGGCTTTGACCGGACCGACAGCTGCCGCCGACATGGAGAGCGAGCGGAAGCCAATGGCAGTAAGCGCCATTGCTGTCAGCGGCTTTCCAGCAAGTTGACCGCACAGTGTCACCAGTTTTCCAGCCTTATCCGCTGCCTGCGCAATGGCGCGTAACGCGCGCAGGAACGAAGGCGTCATTGGGTCAAAGCGATCCGACAAATGCGCCGCGCCGCGATCCACTGCCATGAAGAACTGGAACAAATCATTGGAGCCAACTGAGACGAAATCCACATATTTGAACAGCTCATCAAGCTGGAACAGCAGTGATGGCACCTCCAGCATGGCGCCTAGTTTGAAGCTGCGCGGCAATTGATGCGCAAATTTGGACAAGTGCTTAATCTCGCGGTCAATCAAATCCCGTGCCTGAACAAGCTCGGAAACCTCTGTCACCATCGGCAACATAATGCGCAATTCGCGCCCACCAGCCGCCTTTAGAAGTGCGCGGATCTGCGTGCGCAGCAATCCCGGCCTGTCCAGCGACATACGGATAGCACGCCAGCCCATAGCAGGATTTTCTTCCACCGGAACATCTTTGAAGTAGGGCAACGCTTTGTCACCGCCAATATCCAGCGTTCGGAATGTCACCGGCATTTTACCTGCCGCATCTAAAACACTGCGATAGAGCTCTTCCTGCGCTTCCACTTTGGGAAAGTTCGCCGCGACCATGAACTGCAATTCAGTGCGGAAAAGCCCAATGCCTGCCGCGCCGGATTCTTCCAACTGCGGCAAATCCACCATCAGGCCAGCGTTCATCAAAAGATCGACCTTCACGCCATCCTTTGAGATTGACGGAATACCGATGAGCTCGCGGTACATTTCTTGCCGTTTGGCGCGGAACCGCACTTTTTCGGCATAGGCCAATTCCACATCAGCCTGCGGGCGCAAATGCACCTTGCCATCTTCGCCGTCGATGATGATCGAATCGCCATTTTCGGCAAGTGCCACCGCGCCTTTAACTTGGCCGACAACAGGAATGCGCATGGCTTTCGCCACGATCACAACATGGCTTGTAATTGCGCCTTCCTCGATAACAAGCCCGCGCAGCTTTTCACGCGGATAATCCAAAAGCTCGGCAGCACCCATGTTGCGGGCAAGGATAATCGCATCTTTCGGCATACTTTCGGCAAGCGTACCGACATCTTGACCCATGATTTGGCGCAGCAAGCGATTGGCTAAATCATCAAAATCACTCAAGCGATCCTTCAAATAAGGGTCAGTCATGTGCTGCATTCGCGCACGGGTGTCGCTCTGGACTTTTTCAACTGCGGCTTCGGCAGTCAGACCATTGCGAATGGCTTCTTCCAAGCGCCGCACCCAGCCACGATCATGGGCGAACATGCGGTAGGCTTCCAGCACCGCGCGGTGCTCACCCTCCATCGCCACTTCGCGGCGCTCCAGCATATCGTCGATAGACAGCCGCAATGAACCAATGGAGTTGCCGAGGCGCTCCAGCTCTTTATCAGTATCTTCGGCAAACAGATTTTTGACGATAACCCGGTGCTCATGCAGCACGACATGACCAAGACCGACGCCGTCGTTAAAAGAGAGACCTGAAAGCGAGATCGGCTTTTTAAGGTCAAGCTGCACACCGGGTTTGGAAAGTCCGGTGAGATCGCCCGATGCGATCATCTCGGCCAGCACCATGCCAGTGGTTTCTAGCGCCTCGACCTCGTCTTCGCGATAGGTGCGCTGGGTGCGATTTTGCACAACCATAACACCCAGCGTGCGCCCTGCTCTTAGGATGGGCACACCCAAGAAGGAGTGGTAAATTTCTTCGCCAGTTTCAGGCAGATAAGCAAAGGACGGATGGCTTTGCGCATCTGATAGGTTCAGCCCTTGCGCACTAGCAGCAATAGTACCGACCAGACCTTCGCCCAGTTTCAATTGCGCCAAATGCACTGACTGTTGATTGAGGCCGACGGTGGCGTAAAGTTCCAAAACGCCATCTGAGCGCAGCACATAAAACGAGCAAACCTCGGCGACCATGTTCTTGGCAATTTCGCCAACAACACGGTTAAGCCGTTCTTGCGGGGCCAGAGCCTCCGCCATCAGCTCGCGAATGCGCTTTAATAAAACGCGGGGCCCGGTTGCTACATCACGCATCATTTTGCCCCTTTCATAAACCCGTCAGTTAGAACCAAATCATCTAAATAGTGATATGCCTATGACAGCGTAAAATGTGCAAGTGCGAGATGATATTTTATCAATGTTCCTCCTCGCCCCTATTAAGCGGGGCGATAGAAAAATCCAAGCTTACCCCTTATCCAGCCCATAAACCGAATGCAGCGTGCGCACGGCAAGCTCGGCATAAGGTCCATCAATCAAAATCGAAATCTTGATTTCTGAGGTCGTGATGGCGCGGATGTTGATGCCTTTGTCGGCGAGCGCCTTGAACGCAGTCGCGGCAACGCCAGCATGGCTGCGCATACCAATGCCGATAACCGAAACTTTCACCATGCCCGGCTCAGACTGGATGGCATCAAAACCGATCGTCTCGCGCACTTTGCCGAGCACGGCAAGCGCTTTGTCGATGTCCGAGTTTGGCACGGTAAACGTCATGTCGGTGCGCGAACCATCTTCAGAGATATTCTGCACGATCATATCCACGTTGATATGCGCTTCGGCCAGCGGCCCGAAAATACCTGCGGCAACGCCCGGGCGGTCCGCCACACGGCGCAGCGACACTTGTGCTTCATCCTTGGCATAGGCAATGCCTGTAACAACTTCCTGTTCCAAAATTTCATCCTCGTCGCAAATGAGTGTGCCGGGCGGATTGAGAAGATCGCTCATGCCCGGTGCATCAGGATCTACAAATGACGAGCGCACAAAGGTGCGCACCTTATGAACCATCGCAAGCTCGACCGAGCGCACTTGCAAAACCTTGGCGCCCAGCGAGGCCATTTCAAGCATTTCTTCAAACGATACTTTAGCCAAACGCCGCGCCTTTGGCTCAATACGCGGGTCCGTGGTGTAAACACCGTCCACATCGGTATAAATATCGCAGCGGTCAGCCTTCACGGCTGCCGCAATGGCCACAGCGGAAGTATCAGACCCGCCACGACCGAGCGTCGCGATGCGGTTATCCGGCCCGATGCCTTGGAACCCTGCAACGACAGCCACTTGGCCTTCGCCAAAACGGCGGATGAGTTCTGTCCCGTCAATATCCAAAATCCGTGCGGCACCATGGGCCCCATCGGTCTTGATAGGAATTTGCCAGCCCTGCCATGAGCGGGCGTTAATACCAATATCTTGCAGCGCGATGGCCAATAGCCCCGATGTCACCTGCTCGCCGGAAGCAACGATCGCGTCATACTCGCGGGCATCATGCAACACAGACGCTTCGCGTGCCCAGCCCACCAGCTCATTGGTTTTGCCGGACATGGCCGAAACGACGACCGCCACCTCATGGCCACAGTCCACTTCGCGTTTGACATGGCGCGCGACATTACGAATGCGTTCGATGTTGGCAACCGATGTGCCACCAAACTTCATTACGATACGTGCCATGCCATATTCTTCCTGTCCAAACCAAATACAATGCCAACTCGCCCGGCGCGGGCTCCTTAGCCAAAAACTGGTTTCAGGGCAAGAATGTTTGATAAGCACAAGAGAAGTCACTGAAAATACCAAAATAGCTCAGGTGACTCTGTGGGCTGCGCCAGCAGTTTGATTTTACAAAGCCAATTTCCTATCGCCGCCCTTCACGGTCAGCAAAGCATCATCACGATACTGGACAAGCAATTCGTATGCAGCGCTATGGACGTCTGCGCAACCTCTGAAAAGCCGATATGCCTCCAAAAATAATCAGTGCCCAGATTATCCAAATTAAGAGCAGAAATGCTGCGTCATCAAATCCGCCTCCCAGCCTTTTCCAGCGTGGCCAGACCACCAACAAGTTAAGGGTGGCCATGGAGGCTGTTAGTGCGATGTATGCCATTCGCTGATGTCTCACCAAGAGAACTCCGCCTAATGGGACATAAAACCAAAACAGAGGATCAACGGCCTTACCAGCCATGCTACCGAGCAGCCCTCCGATATCACCACCAAGACTCATAGTAGGCTCCTCGAAAGTTAGAAATGACTCGCTTAGAGCACGGGTCGCTATGGGTTGTTTTCTCGCGGTCTCTAAACCAATGCAAACCAATAGGTGCGTGGTGCAATAATCATACGCAAAATCTGCAGCTACGCAACAATGCGCGGCAATGATACATATTGACATATTCACTGCGGCGCACGACCTAAGAGTGATATCCGGAGTGACTGCCATGACCACCGACCAGACAGAGCGCACCACTATTGACCAGTCCGAAGTGGACCGCTTTTCGGCGATGGCGGCTGAATGGTGGAGCACGACGGGCAAATTCAAGCCGCTGCACAAGTTCAATCCGGTACGGCTGAAATATATCCGCGAGCAGGTTGGCGAGACGTTTAATCTTGATCCCAAAGAAATGCAGCCGTTCAAGGGCCTGCGCTTCCTCGATATTGGCTGTGGCGGCGGGCTTTTATCTGAGCCGATGGCGCGGCTCGGCGCGACCGTGGTGGGGGCAGATCCTTCGCCTGTGAATATCGAGGTCGCTAAAATCCATGCCGCGCAAAGCGGGCTGACGATAGATTACCGTGCCGAAACTGCCGAAGCGTTGGAAGCAGCGGGCGAAAAATTCGATGTGATTTTGAACATGGAAGTGGTGGAGCATGTCGCAGATGTACCGCTGTTTATCGACGCTTGCGCCAAAATGCTGAAACCCGGCGGCCTGATGTTCATAGCCACCATCAACCGCACCTTCAAAGCCCGCGCACTGGCAATTTTCGCCGCTGAAGAGGTGCTAAAATGGCTACCGCGCGGCACGCATCAATATGAGAAGTTGGTGAAACCGCAAGAGCTGGAAGCCGCGCTCCACGCGTCCGGCCTAACGCTGCTCGAAACCACCGGCGTGTTCTACAATCCAATCTTGGACAAGTGGGACAAATCCCGCGATACGGATGTGAACTACATGATGCTGGCAACGCGTGTGCGCGGGTAGTCACCGCTCCGGCTCGCTCCAAGTTTCATTTTCCGTTCTAGGACTGAAGTAGCGCAGCAAAAGCCCGAGCGCGACGCCCGTGCCGATGGCCACAGTCAAATCAACCACGACTGTCAGCACCAAGGTCAACAACAGCAACAGCCTGTCCGCCCACGGCTTTGCCATGTAAGTGCGCCATTTGTGCGGCTCGCTCATATTCCACGCAGTCAGCATCAAAAGCGCAGCTAACGCCGGCATCGCGAGCCTGCCAGCCAGCGGCGCGGCAACCATCATCACGATAAAAATCGTCAGCGCATGGATGAGGCCCGCAACGGGTGTCTTGCCGCCAGCCCGAATATTCGTCGCCGTGCGGGCAATTGCGCCTGTCACAGGCAAGCCGCCAAACAGCGAGGACGCCACATTGGCAACGCCCTGAGCGGTGAGTTCGGCGTTAGGGCGGTGATGGCCCTCAATCATCCGGTCAGCCACCATGGCTGACAGCAGCGATTCGACCCCTGCCAGAAATGCGATAACCAGCGCGGACGGCGCAAGTTCAATCAGCCGTGCCACACTCACTGCCGGAAATGTTGGCATGGGCAGTTGGCTGGGCAACTCACCAAAGCGCGAGAAAATCGTATCTACCGACAGGGGCGTAAACGCAACGACTGCGGATGTGGCCGCCACGGCGACAATGAGCCCCGGCAGACGCTGTGCCATGCGCCGCAGGGCAATGATGAGAA
The DNA here is from genome assembly GCA_043744175.1 of Phyllobacteriaceae bacterium. Classification (GTDB taxonomy): domain Bacteria; phylum Pseudomonadota; class Alphaproteobacteria; order Rhizobiales; family Rhizobiaceae; genus JANMEX01. The sequence goes on along the minus strand of JAYTVD010000153.1, from coordinate 50 downwards.
CGAGCGTGACCAGCGCGATGACAAAGGCAGCGCTGTTGAACGTAGTCCGC
>JAYTVD010000152.1:0-4335 GCA_043744175.1 Phyllobacteriaceae bacterium | reverse complement strand
TTGCGGCCCCGCCGATCCGACAACCAAGGCAATGCAAAACCATAGATTGCAGCGGAGATGCCCTGCGCCGCCATGATATAACTCATAACGCTTGGATCAAGTTGACGAGCCGATGTAAGATAGAGGGGCATAAAGGCAAAGCATGTCGCCATGTTACCGATCAGCAATGAACCCAAAATCATGCATAAAACGATGTTGCGGTTGCCAAGTAAAATACCAAAATTGAGGGTTTCTCTGGGTGTTTGAGCGTCTGCTTGCGATGTAATTTTCGGGGCATTTATAATCATAAACATCAGGAAGGCAGTGATTATGCCGGGCACTGCCGACACAAAAAAGGCCGAGCGCCAGCCATAGTGATTCGCCAGCCAAACCATAACAAGCGGTGCGAGAAACAAGCCTAGCATCATGGAGCCTGCATTTTGCATAAAACCCATGGCAACCCCTCGATGGCTGGCCGGCACTGCGTCGACGGTAAGCGATTGGCTTATTGGCAAAACACCGCCTTCAGCCGCCCCCATCAGCAAGCGTGATAGCAATAAAGCCATAAAGCCGGAGGCCATGCCTGAAAAAATTGAGCACACCGAGAAGATAAGCGTTGATAGTATTAGAACCGATTTTTTGCGTCCCGTGCGGTCACAATACCGACCGATAAATACCCCAGATATCGCCCAGGTGAGTGGGATGGCTGCATTAAGCAACCCGACCTGCGTGTTGTTGAGATTCCACTCTTTCTGAATAAACGGCATCAGAAAGCTGAGTGCGTTGCGATCAAAAAACAGGATGCCAAAATTGATGGATAGGAGCGCTACCAGGGTGATCGGGTATGCTCTACCAGTGGCCGACATGGGGTGTTGGTCGCTCATTGATCTCTCCATCAGAATGTTCCTATGCTATTGTTTCAAGGATAAAGTCGGCACACCGATCAGCAATCATAATTGTGGGTGCATTGGTGTTGCCGCTTACAATTTCAGGCATGATTGAAGCGTCACATATCCATAATCGGGGGACGCCCCGAACACGCAACTGGGGATCAACAACCGCGTTGCGATCATTCCCCATTTTGCATGTCCCCACCGGATGGTAGACCGTTTTCGCGGCGCCCCGAATGTAAGCGTCAAGCGCAGCATCGCTACATTCATCATCGGCAGAGGGCGCTAATTCCGCTTTTACAAGTTTTTGCAGCGCGGGTTGGCGCAAGATGCGCCGTGCTGCTTTGACCCCCTTGCGCAACAGCGCAATGTCATCAGGATCATTCAGGAAACCGCTATCGAGTATGATGGGATCATGGGGATCGGGTGTTCTAAGCGAAACCCGACCACGTGATTTTGGACGAAGGATGCACGGACTGATTTCAATGCCATGCTCTTCAAGATTATGATGCTCTGCATCGCTGACCAGCACCGGCAAAGTATGAAGCTGAACGTCTGGCCGCCCATCGCCATCAAGATCAAGGAAACCCCCGGATTCGACAACATTAGAGCTGAGCAATCCGCGCTTGGTCAGGATATATTGGAGACCATGTTTGAGCGCCTTCAAGCCCTTGTCCTGACCCAACAGCGAAATTGCATCGTGGGTAAGGCCATAGACCGGACACGCGACATGATCTTGAAAATTCTGCCCGACACCCGGCGCATCAACCCGAACCGTAATGCCCATCGCTTGAAGATGTTCGCCTGGCCCTATGCCGGAATGCATGAGGATTTTCGGGGTCGCCAGAGATCCGGCAGTCAGGATGACGCCCTCGCGCGCTTCTACTGAACGCCTCGAATTGTCAGGCATTTGAACGACAACACCCGACGCCGCGCCATTTTCAAAGGTGAGTCCGACCACGCGCCTTGACGTCTGAATATCAAGAAGTGGTGAGTTTCGCACCTCTTTTAGAAACGTCGCGGCGGTCGACTGGCGACGTCCATTCAAAATGGTCGTCTGAAAAAAGCCGATGCCTTCCTGCTGAGCTCCATTAAAATCACTGTTGAGCGGATAGCCTGCCTGCGCGCCTGCCTCGATAAAAGCCGATGACAGTTGGTGCCGATAACGCGGGTTCGAGACCGGAAGAATGCCGTCCTGCCCATGAAAGGGTCCGCCATAAACCATATTCCTCTCGAGGCGGCGATAGACCGGCAGCACACTATCATAATCCCAACCGCTTGCGCCGTTGCTGGCCCAGTTGTCATAGTCCTGACGCTGGCCTCGAATGTAGATCATGGCATTGAGCGATGACCCCCCGCCCAGCATTCGTCCTTGGGGAATGACGGGCGCGCGTCCATCCAGATTTGGATTGGCCTCGCCTTCGTAGATGAAAGAACGGTCCGTGCCGATCACGCGCACAAATGTGGCGGGCGTTTGGACAAAGAAGTTTCTATCGCTTGGCCCTTCTTCAAGCAGCAACACCGATTTACCTGCTTTGATGAGGCGGTTCGTCACCGTGCAACCCGCAGACCCAGCGCCGATGACGACAAAATCATAGAACGCCCGCATGCCTCTCCCTCCCCATCTTGGGTTTTTTGCCAAAAATATAATTATTATGATAAGTTATTGACGTAAGCGGTTTCGATGTCAATCGAGCGCCGCACGTGCGCGCGAAACTCGGGGTCATTTTAGAGCAAACGCGACATAGGCCGAGCCGGGCTTTGCCTTTGGGTCGCGACTGGCGCTTGTCGCGATCAAGACAAATTGCCGACCCTTGACGCTATACGTGATCGGACTTGCGGCACCCGCATAGGGCAAAGAAGTTTGCCAGAGAACTTTTCCGGTTGCAGGGTCAAACGCCCGGAACTGGCGATCATAAACGGTCGCGCCAATGAACAAAACGCCGCCCGCAGTCAGCAAGGGACCGCCATAATTGTCCGACCCTGTATTTGGCATCCCTTTGGCCGCAAGCTCTGGATAGGAGCCGAGGGGCACACGCCACAAAGTCCGGCCACTATTCATATCGATTGCGCTCATGGTTCCCCAAGGCGGTTTGACCGCAGGGTAACCGTCTGGATCGACGAAACGCTTATAGCCTGTAAAAATATATCTGCTCTTCGCTGCTCTCGAAGTGGCCATTTCATGTTTGCCGCCTTGCGGCCCCGTGCGGAGATAATCGAAAAGCTGCGGAACGTCTGGCGGACTAAGTCGAATGGCAGGCATCCGCCCCTTGCCATTCATGATGGTGCCGAACACATCACCATCAAGCACGCGAGAAAAAATCCCTTCGAGTGAAGGAAATGATCCGGGCACACCCTTCATGTTCACGCCGTGGCAAGCCGCGCATTGGCTAAGATATATGGCCTCGCCGCCACTGGTGCCGCATGCTGATGCCAGACGCCCTGTCCAAGGAATGTCGTTTGCGTTAACGAACACTATGCCCTTTGCCGGATCAACGGCCTGACCGCCCCATTCCGCGCCGCCGTCATAACCGGGGAAAACGACCGTAGTTTTGCTGACACTAAGCGGCGCGAAAGGCCCCGCGCTGATCATCTGATCGAATTCGCGTCTTACGGCTGCGTTGGCTGCGGGCGTTCGCTCAGTGAGCATCTCGCGCGTCAGCTTCTGACGGGCAAATGGTTCAGGCAGCACCGGCAAAGGTTGGGTTGGCGAAGACTTCTCGCCGGGGACCGTGCTTATCGGCACGCTGGTTTCCTTAATGTCGAACAATGGCTTGCCTGTGGCGCGCTCGAACAGGAAAAGCTGGCCGTGTTTCGTGGCCTGAGCGACTGCATCGACAGCTTTCCCGGCGCGCATCACAGTCAACAGGACGGGCGGGCTTGGCAGATCGCGGTCGAGTAAATCATGATGGACGAGCTGTTGGTGCCAGATGCGCTTGCCGGTCGTGGCGTTAATTGCAACCAGAGAATTGGCAAAAAGATTGTCGCCGTGGCGGTCTGCACCATAGAAATCGTCGCTAGCAGATCCAGTCGGCACAAAGACAATGCCCCGCGTTTCATCGATGACCATCCCGGCCCAATTGTTTGCGCCGCCCGCCTTTTGCAAAGCGTCCGCTGGCCAGCTTTCACTGCCGGTTTCACCGGGACGTGGGATCAGGTTAAACGTCCATTTCAATGCGCCACTGCGAACATCAAAGGCTCTGACGGAGCCTGGTGCGGCCGGCTTCGATTCAGTGGTCCGGAAACCAACGATTATAGTATCGTTCCAGACGACGCCCGGACTGGTCATCGCCAGGGCAATTTCCGATGCAGGCCGGTCAAACCCTTCTCGAAGATCTACACGCCCCTTTTGCCCAAAGGACGATATGATTTTGCCGTCCTCAGGATTGATCGCGCTCAGCCAGTGCCCGGTCCCGACCAACAATCTCTGATCGGATCCCTCGCGCCAATAACTGAGGCCGCGCAC
>JAYTVD010000151.1:0-15947 GCA_043744175.1 Phyllobacteriaceae bacterium | reverse complement strand
TTAAGGACACGATATTTGTGTTTGTCGCCGACCATACTGATAGCGTTGCGGGCAAGGCAGAGCTAGATTTTGATAAGTATCACATTCCCTGCATCATGTGGGCGCCGGGCTTTATCAAGCCGCAACGCATTGACACGATGACCAGTCAGATTGATGTTGCGCCAACAATATTGGGCCTGTTGAACACGAGCTATTTGAGCCGGTTCTACGGGGTGGATGTGCTCAACTCGAAGACGCCAAGCCAAGTGTTTGTGTCCAACTATGAGAAGGTGGCTATGGTTAGGGACACCGCGATTACAGTGCTTGAACCAGTCGGCCAAATTAAACAATTTGTCGGTGGGGTCCGTGTTGATGCCGGGTCGCTTGATCGTGACTTTATCGACAAGACCATCGCCATTTATCAGGTCGCGTCCGGCTGGCGCACTGCCACAAAGCGTATCAATTCGATAATACCGGATTGAGCCATCGGTGCGCTGAGTTAACCTTTAGGATGGCTTTCGCTTTTTGTGCTTGTCAGCTTTGAAATTTTGTTGCTATCATCGGGTATGAGCATTTTGGCGACATACTCGATAGTCATCGCAACCTTGGTTTTAGGTTCGGTTTCGGCTGCGCGTGCCAAGACCTTGAAAGCTGCCCTACTCCTTCTTAGAAGCGGTCGTCGGGCTCTTTAACGGGAGCGTCCGGCGGCTGATGTGGTCCGGCTCCCTTTACAAATTCGCACCTATTGGCCATTGAGATGGCACCTCTTTTAGCGGGCACGTGTGTTGAAACGCACTTTCGCCTTTGGGACTGATAAAATGAATAATTCGACTATTTCGCACAAGGGCATGGCTTCTGCCGCGCAGAAGTATCAAGCCTACGGCCAGATTGACTTGCCGAACCGGCAATGGCCCGCCAAGCAGATTACCAAAGCGCCAATCTGGTGCTCAGTAGATTTGCGCGATGGCAATCAGGCGCTGGTGGATCCAATGGGGCAGGAGCGCAAGGCGCGCATGTTCCGCCTGTTGCTCGATATGGGCTTCAAAGAAATTGAAATTGGTTTCCCCTCAGCTTCGCAGACGGACTTTGACTTTGCGCGCTGGTGCATCGAAGAGGGTGGTGTGCCCTCTGATATCTCATTGCAAGTGTTGGTGCAGTGCCGTCCTGAGCTCATCACCCGCACATTTGAATCGCTTCAGGGCGCGACCAACCCGATAGTGCATTTTTATAATTCGACCAGCGAATTGCAGCGCCGCGTGGTGTTTGGAAAGGACGTCAAAGGCATCAAGCAGATCGCGGTTGATGCAGCCAAGATGATTTCTGAAATGGCGGATAAGGCCGGTGGCGGCTTCCGCTTTGAATATTCGCCGGAGAGCTTTACTGGCACGGAATTGGAAGTGGCGCTGGAAATTTCCAACGCTGTGGCCGAGATAATCAAGCCAACGGTCGATAATAAACTCATATTGAATCTGCCTGCGACCGTCGAAATGTCCACGCCGAATATCTATGCCGACATGATTGAGTGGATGTGCCGCAACTTGGACAACCGTGAAAATCTGTTGATTTCGCTGCATCCGCACAATGATCGTGGCACGGGCATTGCCGCGACTGAGCTTGGCTTACTGGCTGGTGCGGACCGCGTGGAAGGCACCTTGTTTGGCAATGGCGAGCGCACCGGCAATGTCGATGTAGTGACATTGGCGCTTAACATGATGACGCAGGGGGTGGACCCCGAGCTGGATTGCTCTGACATTAACCGCATCAAGGGCGTCTATGAGCATTGCAATCAATTGAAGATTGGCGAGCGTCACCCTTACGTCGGCGAGTTGGTTTACACCGCTTTCTCCGGCTCGCATCAGGATGCGATTAATAAGGGCATGAAGGCGACGAAGATTTCGAACAAGATGCTGTGGGAAGTGCCATATCTGCCGATTGATCCGCAGGATGTCGGTCGCTCATACGAGGCGATTATTCGTATCAACTCGCAATCCGGCAAGGGCGGCATCGCCTACATTATGCAGGAAGATTACGGGCTGAACCTGCCGCGCAATTTGCAGACTGAATTCCGCGATGATATTCAGAAAATCACCGATGCTGAGGGCACTGAACTGCAATCCAAGCGCATTTATGATCGCTTTATGGAGCTGTATGTAAACCAGCCTGATGCACGGTTTAAGTTTGTCGATCATCACTCCTATCCGGACCCCGAGCATCAGGGCCTGCGCATTATCGCGGCCGAGATAATGGACAAGGGCGAGGTGAAGCGCATTGAGGGCAAAGGCACTGGCCCTATTGACGGGTTCATCCATGCGCTTTCAGTCTATCTTGGCTTTGATATCACGGTCGCTGATTATTCCGAGCATTCGCTGCAACACGGGTCTGACGCTTCGGCGATTTGTTACATGCAGGTCGAGCATCCCAGCGGCAAACTCTATGGCGCAGGCGTGAACAAGAACATTGTTACGGCTTCGCTTGAAGCGATAGTGTCCGCCGCCAACCGGATTGTTGGATGATATGAGCGACCGGCTTCATTGCATTGAGGCCGGTCATTTGGCCCAGCCGACTGTTGTTTTGTTGCATGGCTTTGGCGCGGTGGCGTCATGTTGGCGTGATATAATCGCGGCAATCGAGGGCAAGGTGCGCGTGCTGGCATTTGATTTGCCGGGGCATGGCGGCTCGCTGGATTATCCAAATGCTGGATCTGGCAAGGTTGCCGCTCAAGCCGTAATTGCTGAGTTAGATTACCGTTCGCTTGGTAAGGTGCATCTAGTCGGCCATTCGATGGGCGGCGCAATTGCATGCTCGGTGGCGCTCGCGCGTTCGGATTTGGTGGCATCGCTGACTTTGCTTAGCCCCGGTGGATTTGGGCCGGAACTCAATGTGCCACTTTTGCAGGATTATGCTGCGGCGGCAACGCCAAGCGAATTACTGGCTGCACTCGCGCCAATGGCAGGCGCCGGCGCTTTTATATCTCTGCAAACCATCCGCAATTTGGTGGCCATGCGCGGCAGTGCAGGCCAGCGCGAAATGTTAGAATTCATTGTTGGCCGTATGGCGCGCGATGGAAAACAAGGCGTTTTGCCATTAACGGATTTGGCGGGGCTAGGCTTTCCAACGACATTATTATGGGGTAAGGCGGATATGATTGTGCCTGTTTCACAATGCCGTGCCGCACCGTTGGAATTCCACAAAGTGATTTTGGCGAAAGCGGGCCATATGCTGATTGAGGAAGCGGCTGAGGCGGTGGCTACCTTAATATTAAAATTCTCGCATATTTAAGCGCAAATTAACCACATTCAGGCCATCTTGCCGACTCGAATTTCAGTTTCACTGAAATCTGGTGCTGGCGGGAGTTTAGAATGCGCGTCTTGAAATTTGCGGTAGCGGTGTTGTGCCTTTTGCTGCCAGTTGCTGCACATGCCGGTCCGCATGACGTCATCTTAAGTCTGGCCGCAGAAGATGCGCAGGCCATTGAGTGGCGCGGTGTGACGGTCGATCTCAATAAAGTTATGCCCTATTACGTGCGGCCTGACGCCGGGACGATATTCGTAGAAGGTAATCATCTTTCAGATGTCGGCTCTGAACTTGTGGCGTCGCTACGTAGGGCTGGTGAGGACGGACTGGATACAGGGGATTATGTAGCGCGTCCGTTTGGATCGCTGAACCGCTTGACGGGAGACGATGATGCTGCGGGCGCCGAACTTGCCCTTGCGCAGGCTTATTTGAAGTTTGCACGCGATTTGCATGTTGGTCGCTCTACACCGTCGATGAGTGACACGAATATTGTGATTGCCCGCAAGGCGATTGATCCAACCAAATTATTGGCAGATGCGCGGGTAAATGGCGTTGAGACAACGATTGATGCGCTGCGACCGCGTCATGTTCAGTACGGAAAACTGCGGGCGATGCTAGCCAGTTATAATAGCTATCAGTCGTTGGGAGGGTGGGATCCGATTTCGGCAGGGCCTTCGCTGAAGCCCGGCATGGTTAGCCCGCGTGTTGCAGAGCTTCGGGCGAGTTTGGCTGCTCGAGGCTACAAAAGCCTCACGTCGGCATCTGGCGATACATTTGATGCAAAGCTCGTGGAGGCAGTGAAGCGCTATCAACGCGCCAGCGGCATTGAACCAGACGCAATTGTCGGCAAGGGTACGATACAAATTCTTAATGTGCCGGTAGAAAAGCGCATTCGCCAGATTGTTGTGAATATGGAGCGCTGGCGCTGGCTGCCGGTTGATTTGGGCGCACGGCATGTCTTTGTGAATCAAGCAGGGTTTGAGTTGTTTTTGGTCAATAAAGGTGAAGTGGTTGATAACCGTCGCGTTATCGTTGGCAAGCCATTCCATCAAACTCCGATGTTTTCTGACAAGATTGGCTACCTTGAATTTAACCCGACTTGGACTGTGACGCCAGATATTGCGGCCACTGAATTCCTGCCAAAGCTACAAAAAGACCCTGGCTATCTCGCCGCCAATGACTTCGTGCTTTACGCAAGCACAGCCGACAATGCGCCAGAAATTGATCCCTATTCGGTGGATTGGAATTCAGTTTCGCCAACAAAATTCAAGTATCGTATCGTCCAACAACCGGGCGATAAGAATGCGCTTGGCTATGTGAAATTCATGTTCCCCAACAAGCGCAATATCTATTTGCATGATACGCCGTCGCGGCAATTATTCGCCAGCACGGGCCGCGCCTTCTCTCATGGCTGTATTCGTGTTCACGATGCGCTGGGCTTTGCAGAAAAGGTCATGGGCATCGACCAGGGCATGTCACGCGCCAAGATTGATCAGATTGTTGCGGCAGGCGAGCTGAAGCGTGTACCGCTGAAAACGAAAATTCCAATTCATCTGGCCTATTTCACCGTGTGGATTAGCGATGACGGCGTGGTGCAGTTCTTCCAAGACATATATGGGCGTGACCAGCAGGTGGCCGATATTATCTACGGTCAGTCATAAACAGGTCTAAATATCTATTTCTATTCACGCTTCGTTCGTGTTAACACTTCATTCACCATGTTTTGGGGAGTGCAATTATGAGCGAAAATTCAGACCGTTTGGGTAGCAATGTGACACGGCTGAGTGACGCTATGCGTGCGATGAAAATTGCCGCTGCCGACAAGTCTGACGTTGTCGTTGATATGAAGGAAGCGGACAAGGCGCGGCTTGAGATTCTGGCTGCGGATTTGAAGCCAGTTTTTGATGCTGCGCCCGCTGACGGTGATTTGTTTGATTTCGTCATTTCTTCCGGACTTCAGCCGCGCCTTTGGATTGACGCGACGGCGCATGTGATGATGGGCCGTGACCGGCGCACCTATCGCTTTGTGCGTGATACGCGCCTTGGCCGCGTGGTGATGGCGGAATCCACTGACATGCGCCCGATTTCAGACCATGTGACGCGCTATGTTGCTGAGCGGCTGATTGAGCGTCAACGCTTGATGGAAGGCGAGAGCGAGCCGCAGCGTTCTGCCGATATTTCTCAGGCCACTGTTACACCTCCGACGGTAGTCGCCTTCGAATCGAATGCTTCCGGTTGGGGCGATTTCATCGCTGGTCTGCTATGGTTTATCATCGGGGCGGTGACAGCGTGCGGATTGCTACTGGTTTATCTTTCGCAGAAATATCCCAATATTCTCAGCCACTAACAGGCGTTGATTTTCCGTTGAACCAAATTGGCTGTTCGCTGATGGGCTGGATCGTCGCGCTGTCGTCGATCACGCCACGCTCGGACCACTGACAATTCCACGCGCCTGTTTGACCTGAAATAGCAAACTGGTTCCAGCGCGCTGCCAGCTTATGGCCACCAAAGGCTTGACTGGCAGACGGCACGCCAATGACGGGAATGGCGCTGTCACCTTCTCCAATTTGATTGAATGAGGCGAGGTGGGTGTGGCCGTGCAGAACAAGTTCCGCGCCAGCCTCAATCACTGTTTTTTGAAATAGCGCAATGCCATGCAAACGGCGGATCATGTCATTTGGATATCGGAACGGCGGGTGATGGATCATCACCACGCGAAACAGGCCGCGCTCTTTGGCTCGGTGCAAATGTGTGGCCAGACGTTTTGCCTGCTTCATGCCAAAAAAACCGCTTGCCATAAAAGGCAGTGTGGCAATGGCGGATGATACACCTATGATGGCGACTGGGCCGCGCTCACGCACAAACGGGAAGCCTTTGATTTCGCTATCAGATTTCATATAGTCGCGCCATTTGGCGCAGGCTTTGGTGAGAGCGCCGGGCACATAGGCATCGTGATTGCCTGGAATAACGGAGATATGCTCGCCGTCGCCAATCGATTTTAACCAGTTCAATGAGGCGTCAAATTCGGCGTTGAGGGCCAAATTCACCAGATCGCCGCTGATGGCGATGTGGTCGGGCATGGCTGCTGTAATGTCCGCCATGAGGGGGGCGAGCACATTTGCGTGTTGCGTTTTTGCACGGTTCAAGCGCCAATTCACATATCCGGTGATGCGTTTGGAAAATAGTTCGGTTACGGAAACATCCGGCAGAGGGCTCAGATGGACATCAGAAATATGGGCGAGGTGAAACATCTCTCTCGATTATTCCAAACGATTTCATTATGCCAGTGACATGACGCAAAAAGAGCCAAAACAAGGACTTTGGCCCCGCATTCGGGGAAAATTGTTCCATATCTATTTCCTGTTTCGACGCCCTATGACGCTGGGTGTGCGGGCTTTTATCTGGGATGAGGCAAATAATAGCGTGTTCCTCATCCGCCATACCTATGTTCCCGGCTGGCAAATGCCGGGCGGCGGGGTGGAGACCGGCGAGACTTTTGGCGAGTGTTTGGCCAAGGAATTGGCCGAAGAGGGCAACATCAAACTCACAGGCGAGCCACGCTTGTTTGCGCTCTACTTCAACCGTCAAACTTCGAAACGCGATCATGTTGCGCTTTATGTCTGCAAGGACTTTGTCCAAACCACGCCGAAATTGCCGGATCATGAAATTGCAGAATCCGGGTTTTTTGCGCTGGATGCTCTGCCCGAAGACACAACGCCAGCCACCCGAAGACGTATCGAAGAGATCACGAAGAGCGTGCGTCGTTCGCAGGACTGGTAGTTAAATTAGGCGATCGCGATTGTGCGGCGAGGTGAAATCCAACATCGGTCCGAGCGGCACGATGAGCGTGGGATTTATCATAGGATGGCTGCCGAAATAATGTTGCTTGATGTGGGCGATGTTGACGGTCTCAGCAATGCCCGGCCATTGGTAAAGTTCACGGACATAGTTTGACAGGTGCGGGTAGTCCGCGATGCGGCGAAGATTGCATTTGAAATGTGAAACGTAAACGGCATCAAAACGGATGAGCGTGGCGAACAGCCGCCAATCTGCCTCGGTGATTTGGTTGCCGACTAGATAGCGCTGCGTCCCAAGTTTTGCTTCCAGTGTGTCCAATGTCTCGAACAGTTTGCGGAACGCGGTTTCGTAGGCGGCTTTGGTTGTAGCAAAGCCTGCGCGATAAACGCCGTTGTTCACATTGTCGTAGACCAGCGTGTTGATGGCGTCGATCTCGTGGTGCAAAGGCGCGGGGTAATAATCGTCCGTATTGCCCGTTAGTACGTTGAACGCACTGTTGAACATGCGGATGATTTCGCTGCTCTCGTTGGAGACGATGGCGTTGGTTTTCTTATCCCATAATATTGGCACGGTGACGCGGCCGGAAAACTGCGGATTGGCTGTCGTGTAAATCTGATGCAGAAACTGGTTGCCGAAAAGCGTGTCGCCAGTGGTCGCGTCAAAGTCTTGGCCAAATGTCCAGCCGTTTTCCAGCATGGTCGGGTGTACGACGGAGACACTGATATGGTCTTCCAGTTGCTTTAATTTGCGGAACATCAGTGTGCGGTGCGCCCATGGGCAGGCGAGCGACACATAGAGATGGTAGCGCCCTGACTGAGCCTTAAAGCCCGCGCCGCCGGTCGGGCCAGCGCTGCCGTCTGGCGTTATGAAATTGCGGAATTTCTGTTCAGATCTGACAAATTGGCCGCCGGTCGATTTTGTGTCGTACCAAACATCATGCCAAACGCCGTCAACCAACTGTCCCATGGGGAAAACTCCTTTGTGACCTCACATAGGCTATCGAAAGGAAAACAACAGCGCAAATGGTTGAACAATGCGTGCATCAATGCTAGTGCGTGACACATGGAAACATATTTCGGACTTTGGATTGCAATCGAACGACGACGCTGACGCTTGTTGGTATTGCCCGTAAACGTGTCGATTGTTCCTCTCCGAGACCTATTTAATGACCTCTCCTGTCATCACGACTGCCGCTGAAACAGCGGACCATGCCTCGCAAATTGAAGCTATCCACGCCGCCGCTTTCGGTCCGGGCCGCTATGCGCGCGCCGCGTTTCGTATCCGTGAGGGCGGGCCGCATGATATGTCTCTGTCGCGTGTGGCACTTTGCGGCGACAAGGTTATCGCCTCGGTATGGATGACGCCTGTTGTGATTGGCGATACGCCAGCGCTCTTGCTCGGGCCTTTGGCAGTCGCACCAAGCCACATGAACCAAGGCATCGGGCGCAAGATTTTGCGCGAGAGCATGGCATTGGCCAAAGCTGCCGGACATCATCTCGTGGTGCTGGTGGGCGACGAGCCATATTACGGCCCGCTCGGCTTTGTGCCGGTGCTGCCGCAAGGCAAGTTTCGCTTTCCGGCACCTGTGGACCAAAAACGGGTGCTGGCTGCCGAACTTACGCCTGATGCGCTGGACGGTGTCAGCGGTGATGTGCGCCATGCCAACAGGTTTAGCGCCCCTCGCGCCACCACATAGATGTGAGCGCGGCGAGCAGTAGCGCCAAGCCAACCAGTCCGCCTAAAAGCGGGTAGCGGGTGATGCCGAGCAGCTCGGTTTCGTCTGTCTTACGCAAGCCCAGCCATGTTGTGCCAAAGGCCTCGCCGGTTTGGCGCACCGGAACGATGTCTGGAACGATGATGTCACCATTGGCATTTGCGAGACGGCGAACGCTGCCATGCGTCTCATCGGCAAGTAGCTTCATCACGGCTTCCGTTGAGATGATGGACTTGAACTCCGGCGCATCAACCGGACCGACATGCGCCAGCGTTGTTAAATCGCCATTAGCGATTTGGAACAGGCCATTTTCCTGGGTCTTCAGCGAGCCACGGAAGAGGCCGGGTTCGCCTTCCTTCAAGGGGACGGTCGCAGTTTTGCCGCTCGGCGTGATGACAGTGGCGTCGTCCACTTTGTCGCCCATGCTTTGGCGCACGATGTCGAGGCTGTTCTTGCCACTTGAGGCATTGAGCGCTTCTTCTTCCAGCTCCGGCTCTTTCATAAGCCAGTGCGAAATGCGGCGGTAGAGCGAAACATAAGGTCCGCCGCCTTCAAAGCCACGCGCCCACAGCCAGCCTTGGTCGGACAGGAACATGCCGACGCGACCTTTGCCCTTGCGGTTCAATATCAACAAGGGTTTATCATCCGGCCCCTTCATGACAGTTTCGCCTTCTGGGTTTTCCACATCAATCAGGCGGAACCAGCGGCCCCACTTGGGTGGCTCGCTGCCCGAGCCTTCCAGCCCGCGTGTTACTGGGTGGCGCTGGCCTTCTTTGGTTAGGCGCGGGTAGAAGCCCTGCTCGATGACACCGCCAGTCGGCAGCGCTGGCAAGGCAGGGGCAAGGCCGGTGTTGGCGATGGACACAGCGCCTGCATACTCCGGACCGGCGGCAACAAGGACAGCACCGCCATTTTCAACATACTGCGTGATGTAGTCATAATAGAGCAGCGGCAGCACATCGCGGTGCTGGTAGCGGTCGAATATAATAAGATCGAATTGGTTGATTTTATCGACAAACAACTCACGCGTGGGGAACGCAATCAGCGACAATTCGGTGATCGGCGTTTCGTCCTGTTTTTCCGGCGGGCGTAAAATTGTGAAGTGCACGAGGTCCACGGAGGCGTCGGATTTCAGCAAATTGCGCCATGTGCGCTCGCCCGCATGAGGCTCGCCGGAGACAAGTAACACACGCAGATTTTCGCGGATGCCATCAAGCGTGGCTAATGCTTTGTTGTTGGTATCAGATATTTCGCCTTGCAATGGTTCCACAACAAGTTCGAGAATATTATTGCCGGCGCGTGAGATCTCGACTTCGAGGTCTGTATTTTGACCCGTTACAGCGGTCTCTTCTTTTAGCAATTCGCCATTGAGAAATACCTGGACTTTGACCGGTGTGCCGGTCGATGTCACGCCATCATCGTCAACGCGGTAGACGAATTTGAGTGGTTTGCCAGTGATGCCAAACTTCGGTGCTTCGATGAAGCGCACTAGCCGGTCAGTCTCATCGGCACTTCCTGTGATGAGCGAATGGACGGGGGCAGTCAAGCCGAGACCCTTGCCAGCATCGGGTGGAATATCATGGGCTTGGCCATCTGTGATGATAATCGCGCCGCCAGCGCGGGAAGGCGGCACATCGCGGAAGGCCTCATTCAATGCGGCATAAATGCGGGTGGAGGTTTCGTTGCCGTCGTCGGTAGCCTTGCTGGCACTGACCACGCGCACGTCAAAATCTGAAAAGCGGGCAACACGCTCTTGAACGAGTTTCAGCGCTGCTTGGGTTTGAGCGGTGCGCTTGCCAAATGATTGACTTTGGCTTTCGTCAACGATGATCGCCACCGTGCTTTTCAGCGGGGTGCGTTGTTCGGATTGCAAAGTTGGGTTGACGATTGCCGCCAGCAGTGCAGCGCCAGCGGCGAGACGCAGCAACGAGCCGCGAGCGCGGCGGTAAAGCATCAGACCTATAATGGCAGCGATTATGACGCCAAGCGCGATGATGACCGGCCATGGCAAAAGCGGATCGAGCGCAATTGAATAGGTCATTGGCCAAGCCTTTCGAGCAGCGCCTGGATATGCACTTGGTCAGATTTGTAGTTGCCAGTCAGCATGTACATGACGATGTTAACACCGCCGCGTAGCGCGTAAATACGCTGCTCCGGGTCATTGGGTTCGGTTGGATAGAGTGCCTGCCCATCCGGCGTCAGTGCCCATGCTGAGGCAAAATCATTTCCAGTGATGAGTATCGGCGAAACGCCGTCACCACTGCGCACGGGGCGGTCCACGCGCACATCGCTGTCTTGGCTTTGCTCGACCCACAAGGGTGATCCCGCATAATGACCGACAAAGTCTTTGAGCAAGAAGAAGGATTTTGTGAGTACATGGTCGGACGGAACCGGCTCAAGCGGCGGCACATTCATGCCATCCAATATTTCGCGCAAACGCCGTGTGGCAGGCGAGGTATCGTCGTTCAATGTGAAGGACGAGCTGCCTTGGTCGCGCGTATCAAACAGCACCGAGCCGCCTGCCTGCATATAGGCATCAATATTGGCCAAGGCTTCCTTGGATGGCATAGTGCCGTCGGGGTCAATTGGCCAATAGAGCATGGGGTAAAAAGTTAGCTCGGCGGTTGCCGGATCAATGCCGACAGGGTCTGCAGGTTCCAGCGCGGTCTTACTGCGCAGGAAGAGTGTGAGTCCCTCAAGCCCTTCCTTCGATACGCGGTCAATATCGGCGTTGCCGGTAATGACATAGGCGAGGCGGGTTTTGGAGATCGCCTCAACCGCCTCTTGATCGCCCGGCTTGGCATCGCTTTGCTGGGCGTAAACAGGCGTCGGAACGAGAATCGCTAGTGGTACAAGGCTGATGACCAGCACCGCTGCAGCGACCTTCACTATTGAAGAAAGCTGGCGCTTCGTCCAGATCATTATGAGGCAATCAAGGATGAGCAACAACGCGGCCAAGCCGAGCAACGGGCCTTTCCATGATTTGGTTTCGGCAGTCAGATACTCTTGTGTTTGCACTTTGGTCTTCAAATTTGGCAAAAGGGCAGGCTCCAGCTTTGCGCCTGACTTCAACAGGTTAAGCGCGACCGCACCGTCTTCATTGCCATAAAGGCCAGGCGGGTTTTGCAATGTGGATATCATTTTATCTGATACTTCCAAAGGCTGCGCATCTGACGGTGCGGGGCCAATCGCGCCGTCATTGGCAATGATGCGCCATGGTTTCAGGCTAAGTTTGCTGCCATCGGCATTCCGCCGTCCGGTGGTGGACGCTAGCGCAATCGCCTGGCGCAGCATTTCTACGAACGTGCCGGAGATAGGCAAATTAGACCAAGTCGCTTGCGGCGTGACATGGAACAGCACGATCTGGCCTTTGCCGCGCTTATCGGCGGTTACCAAGGGGGTACCGTCCGTAAGGCTTGCCCATGTTTTATCGCTGAGGCCAGATTCAGGCTCGGCTAATACTTGGCGCGTGACCGTGACATCTTTGGGCGTCGGTATAGAGGCAAAGGGTCCGGTCTTGGGAAACTCTGCTACGGGCTGGGCTTCAGTCCATGACATGGTTCCACCGAGCGCTCGTTCCCCTTGGCGTAGGATCACGGGCAAGAATTTGTCATCGACGGCGGCTGCCAAACGTGGACCGGCAAAGCGCAACAGAATGCCGCCATTTTCAATCCATGTTTCTAGTGGCTTTACGGACGGTTCCGGCATAGCGCCAATGTCGGCCATGATAATGACGGAGGGATTGGTGGCGATAAGTTCCACCAGCGACGCAGACAAATCAAGGTTTCGAGGCGTGACGATATCGGCGAACGGTTCGATGGCTTTGCGGATATAGTAAAGTGGCGAGAGCAGTGGCTGTGCCAGATCACCATCTGCGCCAGAGAGCAGTGCGACGCGGCGGCGCTTTAGATTATCGTCAAGAACATAGGTCGCGCCGCTGAGTTTTTGTCCCTCGATAGTTACGGACTGTATGTCGTTTCGTAGCTCAATGGGCGCGAGAATTTTACCTGTTGCCGAGCTGTCACTACCATTGAAAGTAATCTTGGTCTCGCCAATGCGGCGGCTCTTGCCATCATATGCGATGACTGACGCCTCGTCCAACTTGCCAAACCGCGAAACTTCAATTTCCAGCGCTTCGGAAGTGTTTTTCACAGATGCGACCGCCGCGAATGCTGATTGCGGTGGGGCATACCAGAGCACGGAGGCAATTTTAGTGGTTTCTAGAGAGGTAAAGGCTGCATCATCCTGCGGGTTGGCGATGCCGTCTGAAAGAATGGCCATCGTCGCCGTGGCATTGTCAGGCAGTTTTGCAATGAGATTGGCAACGGTGGTTTTTCGGTCGGCGAATACTTGTGTAGGGGTCAACGATGCCAGATGCTTGCGTGCAGTATCCGGATCAAACGGTCCCGTATCGGTAGTGATTGCCTGCGAAGTGGCGGCAAGATAGACCACGCGTTCGGTGCGTGCGGCCTCGGTAATGAGGCTTTCGGCGGTTTGCCGTTGGATGGTTTCAATGCGTTTGGATGGCCAGCCATTGTCTAGCACGATCACTAAGGGGCCCTTAGACCCATCCAGTTTCACATCGCGGTTAAGGCCGGGGTCGGCTATGGCGAAAATTATCGCCGCTGCCATCATCATGCGCAGCAAGGTCAGCCACCAGGGTGTTTTGTACGGTGTGTTGTCGTTTTTCAACACTTTCGCCAGTGTCTTTAATGGCGGAAATATTTCCAAATCCGGCTTGGGCGGCATGACTTTTAGGAGCCACCAAATCAGCGGCAACAGTACTAACGCGGCTAGTGCCAGCGGGTATCCGGCGCTGATGGGGATAAGCCAGCTCATAGCGCCGCACCATTGCCTGAAACGCCGGCGGCACTGAATGCAGTGTGGAGACTGAGCAGCGTTGAGGTCACCGACTGGTCAGTGCGGCTGACCGTATAGCTCCAGCCACGCTGTTTGGCGGCAACGCGAAGCGCTTCACGGCGTGCTTGAAATTCAGCGCGATATTCGCTTGCGACAGTCTGCGCCCGTCCTGCTGAGATGCGCATACCGGACTCAGGATCGTAAAAATCCTTGCGCCCGGCATAGGGGAAGTCTTCCTCAACGGGATCAATCACTTCCACCAAATGACCACGAATGCCGCGCGCGAAAAGTGGCTCAAGCATTTTGAGAACGTCTTCCGGCCCTTCGGCGAAATCACTGATGATAACGACATCGGAAAAGCGCTTGATGTTGGCAAGGTCGGGTAGAGCGTCTGTCTGCTTTGCACTTGCCAAGCGCAGGCCCAATTTGGTGGCACCGTCGCGCGAGGCGAACGGGTTTGCAACGCCCGGCCATGCAATACGCTCACCAGAGCGGGACAGCAAATCTGCTAGTGCAAACGCGATGAGCAGTGCCCGGGACTCCTTGGAGACTGTCACGCCCGTCGAGCGGAATTGCATAGACTTTGACGGATCAGCCCAGAGCCAAAATGTGTGGGCGGCGTCCCATTCTTTTTCGCGGACGTAGCTGTGATCGTCGCGGGCGGACCGGCGCCAATCAATTTGGCCGGATGGTTCGCCGTTTACGTAAGGTCTGAATTGCCAGAAATTTTCGCCCGAGCCGCGCATCCGTCGGCCATGCCAACCAACCGCAACCGTCGCAGCAATGCGCCTCGCTTCGACCAGCAAATCAGGAATCAACGCCGCACGAGTTCGCGCCTGAGACAGAGCCTCAAGCTTTGGCGTTGGCGCGGATTGAATGCCTAGTGTTGCCAAATCAGATGGCCTTGACCAATTTGGCAATCACATCGCGCACACCCAATCCATCGGCACGGGCGGCGAATGTCAGCGCCATGCGGTGTTGCAATACAGGTTCGGCAAGTGCTTTGACGTCATCAATCGAGGGCGCGAGGCGGCCATCATAAAGCGCACGGGCGCGGGCACAAAGCATCAGCGCTTGTCCGGCACGCGGACCGGGGCCCCAAGAAATCGACTTAGCTATTTCATTGGCTACGTTATCTGGACGAGCGGAACGCACTAGTTTCAAAATAGCGTTCACCACGGTTTCCGGCACCGGCATGGCACGGACGAGGCTTTGCATTTCCATCAAGCGCTCTGGCGTGATGACGGACGATACGCCTGCGCCGCTCGTTCCTGTGGTCTCGATGAGGATTTTGCGCTCGGCGTCCAGTTCCGGATAGAGCACGTCAATCTGCATCAAGAAGCGGTCCAGCTGTGCTTCGGGCAGGGGATAGGTGCCTTCCTGCTCCAGCGGGTTTTGTGTTGCCAGCACATGGAACGGCGCAGGCAAATCATAACGCTGACCTGCAACGGTAACATGATATTCCTGCATCGCCTGCAAAAGGGCAGACTGCGTGCGAGGAGAGGCGCGGTTGATTTCATCTGCCATCAAAAGCTGCGCAAACACGGGGCCTTTGAGGAAGCGGAACGAGCGCTTGCCATCTGCCGACTGGTCCATCACCTCCGAGCCGATAATATCGGACGGCATCAAGTCAGGCGTGAACTGCACGCGGCGCTCATTAAGGCCGAGAACCGCACCCAGTGTTTCAACGAGCTTGGTTTTTGCCAGACCCGGAACACCCACCAGCAATGCGTGACCGCCAGACAAGATTGCCACGAGCGAGCGCTCAACCACCAATTCTTGGCCGAAGATTTGCTTAGCTATGGTTTCACGGATGTTTTTGAGATCAGTCTGCGCCGTTTCGGCCAATGCCACCATTGCTTTTGGGTCAGCGGCTTTGGTTTTTGTCATGCTATTCATGGTCGTCCTCGCGGCGCGGGTGATTCGAATTCATTATTTTGCTACTATACGAACCTAATCGTCTGTTGTGACATGACAAGCGGCGCAAGAGTGACTATTTCGTGACCTGATGGTTAAAAAAATAGATTCTGAGCAGAACAGCAGTTTGGGCGGCGCGGCGGGTATCGGCGCGTTGCAGGCGCTTGTCGCCCGTGCCGCGGATGGCAGACGCGGTTTGCCACCGGTGGACAAGTGGAATCCACCTTTTTGCGGTGATATTGACATGGAAATCCGTGCCGATGGCACGTGGTTTTATATGGGCACGCCCATTGGCCGCGCCCCGCTGGTGCGGCTGTTTTCCACAGTTTTGCGCAAAGACGAGGACGGCAAGACTTATCTTGTGACGCCCGTGGAAAAAGTCGGC
>JAYTVD010000150.1:0-16122 GCA_043744175.1 Phyllobacteriaceae bacterium | reverse complement strand
CCAGCGGGCAAAAGTGGGTGCGTAGCTCAGTTGGTAGAGCAGATGACTCTTAATCATCGGGTCACAGGTTCGAAACCTGTCGCACCCACCACTTTTCCTCAAATCTTTGAATGAGTTAGCGGAAGCGCTGTCTTATTGCTGAACGAAAATCATTGTTCTGATATCGTCATATTTTTTGAATCCAAGCTTGGTATAAAAGCGCACGGCGGCTTCGTCGCTAATTGTAACTTCGAGTTTTAGATAGCCTGCCCCGCGATGTTTTTCGCGGATGAGCGCTTCGTCCAACAGCGTTTTTCCAATGCCGAGGCCGCGGGCGTTTGGGGTGATGTATAAGTCTTCGATGAACAGGCCGGACATGCCGCGCCAGCCGGAGAAGGCGAATGTATAAAGGCAGAGTCCGCAGATTTGACCTTCATTTTCGGCGACGAGAATTTGGAAATTGCCGTGGCCTGTGGGGCCATCGCGCCCCAAAACCTCAATCGTCACTTTGGGCTTTTCTACGCTCCCGATGTGCGCCGCAAGCGCTTGGAGCATTTCGACCACGACTGGATAGTCACTAGATGTAGCGGTCCTCACGCTTACAGCATCCGGTCTGAGCTCGCCCCAAGACGATACGGAAAGGGTGCGGAGATCGCTCGAAGATGCTGCGGATGGGGTGCGGCGGTCGCTCATTTGTGATGCTTGCCTGATTTTTGGAATCCGGACAGGAAACTTTCCAAATTCGCACCCAAGGCTTCGTTGAGATAGCCGCCTTCTTGGACCAGCACTGTCGGCAATTTTAGCGAGGCGATACGGGCGCCGATTTTTTCAAAGCCGCGTGTGGTAACAGTCAGGCCGCCGAACGGGTCCGACTCATGTGCGTCTAGTCCGAGCGCGATGACAACAGCATCGGGTGCGAAGGCACGCAGTCTTTGCAGGGCGATCTCTAGTGCGCCCAAAAATCCATCGTCGCCAGTTTTGCGTGCCAAGGGCAGGTTGAGATTATAGCCAAGACCCGCGCCCGCGCCGCGCTCGTCAGCATGGCCCCAGAAGAAGGGGTAGAAGCGGATTGGGTCGGCGTGGATGGAGACGGTCAGCACATCGGCGCGATCATAATAGATCCCTTGCGTGCCGTTACCGTGGTGCAGATCCACATCGAGAATGGCAACGCGCGAGCCGTGGCGTTGAAGCGTTGCGGCGGCGATTGCGGCGTTGTTCAAATAGCAGAACCCGCCTGCCATATCTGCGAATGCGTGGTGGCCGGGCGGGCGGCACAGCGCATAGGCGGCGGGAGCACCCTGACTGACCAAATTTGCAGCGTGGGCTGCCGTATGGCTGGAGCGCAGCGCGGAGCCCCAAGTATCAGCATTGATAGGGCAGGAGGTATCGGCCATGTGATAGCCGGCATGGCCGACGGCAGAGGCAGGATAAGACATGCCACGCCCGTTGGGATGGATATTGGGAATGACTTCGGGTGATGCGCCTTCGATACGTTGCCAGCGCTCGAAAATGGTTTGCAGGAATGTGAGATATTCCGGTGTGTGAATGGCGGCAGCGGGGGCAAGGCCATAGTCGTGCGGGGTCTCTTGTTTGAGACCAGCGTTCTTGGCAGCGGCGAGAAGTATGTCGGCGCGTTCCGGCACTTCCGGATTGGGCTGTGGTGCGCCGGAGGAGAGGAACATTTTGGGGTAGTGGAGTTTTTGCGAGGGGTCGAAGATGACTTTCATGGCTGCGTTCCCCTCCCGTTAGTTCGGAGCGAGGCGAAACTATTAGGGCCGTCATTCCGGACAAGCGCAGCGCAGATCCGGAATCCCGAGTCGTGGTGATTGACATGAACCCATTGACGGGCGAGCCTTGGAAAAGGTCGATGCGTCTGGCTGGGTTGCCTGATTTTCCGACACCTCAACTCTGGATTCCGGGTTCTGCTGCGCAGCCCCGGAATGACGGACCCGAGAGTGGGATTAGATATAAAACTAGAAAGCCACATTTGCTTCCCCCTTCAATCCTAACCGCTGCCGTGCCTCATCCGGCGTCGCTACCGTATGCCCGAGTTCTTCAATAATCCGTCTTATTTTTTTCACCTGATCGGCATTGCTCTTGGCCAATTCGCCACGCGAAATGGTAAGGTTATCTTCCAATCCCACCCGCACATTGCCGCCTAAAATCACGCCCATTGTGCCGAGGGGAAACTGCTTGCCGCCTGCGGCCAGCACGGAAAAATGATAGTCGCCGATGAGGCGATCGGCGGTGGATTTCAGGTGCATCAGGCTTTCGGGCGAGGCGTCGATACCGCCCAAAACACCCATGACAAATTGCAAAAAGATGGGCCGCTTGATGAGCCCTTTTTTCAGATAATAACTCAATGTTTGTAAGTGTCCGACATCATAGACTTCCAACTCAAAACGCACGCCATCTTGCTCACCAAGTGATTCCAAAATGCCTTCTATGTCACTGAAAGTGTTCTTGAAAATTATGTCCTTAGTTGATTCCAGAAAGCTAGGTTCCCACTCATGTTTCCAACTTGTGTAACGCTCTTGCATGGGGAAAAGGCCGAAGTTCATGGAGCCCATGTTAAGTGAGCACATTTCAGGGGAGGCAGCTTTTGCGGGGGCTAGGCGTTGGTCCAGCGTCATGCGCGAAGAGCCGCCAGTGGAGATATTCAAGACGGCATTTGTGCGGGCTTTTATGCGTGGCAGAAAGTCCATGAACAGGGCGGGATCGGCGGAGGGAAATCCGGTTTCCGGATCGCGTGCGTGCAGGTGAATGATGGCAGCGCCAGCCTCTGCGGCGGCGACGGCTTCCTCGACAATTTGGTCTGGTGTGACGGGTAAATAGGGGCTCATTGTGGGGGTGTGAATGGAGCCAGTTATGGCGCAGGTGATGATGACGGGATCGGCCATTTTATGCTCCTGAAACCGGCAGGTTGGCTTCAACCGCAAACGCATCGAGGCTGGATTTCAGCATGTCGATGATCTCGCCAATTTGCGTGTCTGTCGTAATTAGCGGCGGGCAAACCATGAAATGATCGCCCAGCCGCCCGCCACGGGTGCGGCGGGAATAGATGATGAGGCCGCGCTCGTAGGCTAAATCCACAAGGCGCAAATGGGCGTTCAGCGCGACGGGCAGGGGCTCCATGGTTTCACGGTTTGAGACCAGTTCAAAGGCGAGCAGCAAGCCCTTGCCGCGCACATCGCCGATAAACGGATAGCGGTCCATCAATTTTTCGAGTTCGGCCTTCAGCGTCGCGCCTTGGGTTTTGGCGGCGCTGACCAAATCCAGCCTGTCGATTTCGCTTAAGACTGCGAGACCTGCAGCGCAGGCTAGCGGGTTTCCGGCATAAGTGAAGCCGTGCATGAAGCCGCCGGCGTCTATTACCGCTTCGGCGATTTCGTGTGAAGCCACCATCGCGCCGAGCGGCATGTAGCCGGCGCCAAAACCTTTGGAGAGGGCGATGATATCGGGCCGCAAATTCCAATGTTCGACGCCGAAATATTTGCCGGTGCGGCCAGCGCCCGTCATCACTTCGTCGGCGATAAGCAGGATGTTGAATTCATCGCAGATTTCGCGGATGCGCGGGTAATAGCTATCCGGCGCGACCAGAGCGCCTGTCGATGCGCCGCCGATTGGTTCCATGATGAAGGCCAACACGGTTTCCGGACCTTGTCGCAAAATCTCCTCGCGCAGTATGTTTGCATAGCGCAGGCCGCGTTCGTCGTGGGTAAGGCTATCGCGGTCGAGATAGCAGGTGGGGGCCGGGATTTTCGGCATTTCGGTCATCATGGGCGAATAAAGCGCGCTCATTTGGCTCATGCCGGTGATGGCGAGCGCACCGAGCGTGGAGCCATGATAGGAGGGAAAACGCGAGATGACCTTCCAGCGCGAGGCCTCGCCCTTTGCGACCTTATATTGCCGCGCGATTTTAATGACGCTTTCCACTGCTTCCGAGCCGCCGGAGACGAAAAAGATGCGGTCTAAGCCCTTGGGCATACGGGCGGCTATGGCGGTGGCGAAGGTTTCGGCGGGTTCGTTTTCAAAGTGCAGGCGATAGCCGAAGGTGGATTTCTCCATTTGGGCGCGCATGGCTTGCAAAACGACCGGATTGGAGTGGCCGATGTTGGAAACCATCGCGCCAGACGAGCCATCGAGGTAGCGCTTGCCGGTGTTATCCCAAAGGTAAATGCCCTCGGCGCGGTCCAGCATCGGGCGGCGCAGGCGGGTTTGGTAGAACAGGTTGGAGGTATTTGGTAGCATCGGAAGCTCTTTTGTTTTCCATATATGAGCAAAGCCGCTGTGCTTTTGCCAGTGAAATATCGTGATGGGATTTGTGGGTGATTTTGATGGATGCGTTGCCGCCTCTTGAGATTATCGCTAGAACGGGTTGCTAGGAGAATTTCATGGTCAAAATCGGCATTGTCACAGTTTCAGATCGCGCGTCTAAGGGCGAGTATGAGGACAAGAGCGGTCCGGCCATTGCCGCGTGGCTAGGCGAGGCGATTTCGACGCCTTGGCAGCCTGTAGTGCGGGTTATTCCTGATGGCATGGAAAGCGTGCGTGATACGCTGGTTACGCTGTGCGATGAGGAGCATTGCGACCTAGTGCTGACCACTGGTGGCACGGGGCCGAGCGACCGCGACCTGACACCCGAAGCCATGGCCGCTGTGCTGCACAAGGAATTACCCGGCTTTGGCGAGCTAATGCGGCAAGTGTCTTTGCGCGAAGTGCCTACCGCCATCCTCTCTCGCCAAACAGCGGGCACGCGCGGCAAGACGCTGATTATCAATATTCCGGGTAAGCCATCGTCGATTAAGACATGCTTGGATGCGGTGTTTCCGGCCGTGCCCTATTGTTTAGATTTGATTGGCGCGGGGTGGGTGGAGACGGACGAGACGGTTTGTAAGGCGTTTCGGCCGAAGGGGTAGCCTTGATTTTGTGTGAAACTATGTGTAAACTTTCACACATGGCAACAAATCTTGCACTCGACCCTCATTTAATCGACCTTGCGCTGCAAGTGAGCGGCGAGCGGACGAAGAAGGCCGCTGTGACGAAGGCGCTGGAAGAATATATTGCGCGCCGTGCGCAGAAGCGTGTGCTTGACCTGATGGGCAAGCTCGAATGGGACCATACTTGCGATTACAAATCTGAACGGTCGCGTGATTGACGCTGTTTATTGATACCAGCGTTTGGTCGCTGGCATTCCGTAGAGATGTGGAAGCGGATGTGCCTCAGGTGCATGCTCTGAAAGAGGCGCTAATAAACGGCGATCTTGTTGTCACGACAGGCCTCGTGTTGCAGGAATTGTTGCAAGGCTTTAGCGGGCCAAAAGCATCGGCTGATTTGCTGGTACGATTTCGGGATATTCCTCTGCTTTCGCCAACCAGAGAAACCCATATTGCGGCGGCTGCGCTACGAAATCATTGTCGGCGCAATGGTGTGCAGGCCGGAACCGTTGACGCGTTGCTTGCTCAATTGTGCATTGAAAATGAGCTGACATTGCTCTCAACAGACAATGATTTCGGCCATATCGCGCGATTTTCTGAGCTTAAACTCTGGGCGGTTCAGCCGCAATCTTGATGTGCTAGGAACCTTCCCATGGACATTCGCCAACTCTCATACCTCGTCGCTCTCGCTCGGGAAAAGCACTTTACCCGGGCGGCGGATGCTTGCGGGGTTACGCAGCCGACGCTGTCGGGGCGGATTCAGCAGTTGGAGCAGGAGCTGGGGGTGCCGATTGTTATTCGTGGCAACCGCTATCTGGGGCTGACGGCCGAAGGCACGCGCATTTTGAAATGGGCGCAGACCATTTTGGAAGATGTGGACGGGTTGCGCGCGGATATTGCGGAGGCCGCCGGTGCGCCATTGGGGCGGCTGACATTCGGGGCTATTCCTTCTGCCTTGCCAACGCTGGCGCCGCTGACGAACGCGATGCGGATTAAGTTTCCCAAGCTTTCGTTCACCGTGCTTTCCATGAGCTCGGAGGAAATCCGCCGCAGTTTGGAAGATTTTACCATTGATGTCGGCGTGACATATTTGGACAATGAGCCGATTGATCTGGCCGTTTCCAAGCCGCTTTATATGGAGCGCTACCGTCTGTTTGTGCGTGATGACCATCCGCTAGCGGACCGCACAGAAGTGGAATGGGCGGAGGCCGCGCGGCATCCGGTTTCACTGCTCACGCCCAACATGCAGAACCGCCGCATTATCGACGCGGCGTTTCGCAAGGCGGGCGCGCAGGTGGAGCCGGAGCTGGAAAGCAACTCCATCGTCAATCTTTATACCCATGTGGAAATGGCGGGGCTGGCCAGTGTGCTGCCGGAGATTTTCATCGGCTTGATGGGAGACGTAGGCCGCATCCGCGCCATTCCGCTGGTCTCGCCAATGGTCGAGCATTCGGTTGGATTGGTGGCGCATGATCGTGATCCGCTGCCGAAAGTGGTGAAGGCGATGCTGGATTTGGCGGGGAGTTATGTGCTGCCTGCTAATCGCGGTGGCAACATTGTGATTTGACACGGATGGCTGAAGTCATAGAATGATGCTAACTTTATCATCTATGGATGACAGCTATGCTAGTTTCAAAGCCAGAAGCACCGATGTCGCGCATGTCGATTTATATATCAGAACCAAACCGGCGTCGGCTTGCCAAAGTTCCGCGCGGGCAGAAGACTGAGCTTATCAATAAGGCGCTGGAGGATGCGCTTGTCTCGATGGAACGGCGCGAAAATTTTGATAGCTTTATGGATGCGGTGAAGGCGATAAAGCGCGTGCGCACGGCAAAAAGCTCAACTGTAATGCTGAAAGAGTTGCGTGAGACTGGTGCAAGATAGACCGTCCAAAACCGTCGTGATTGATGCAGGTATTTTCGCCAAGCTTTTTCTTGAAGAGAGTGACAGTGAAGATGCTATCGCGTTTTTTGATTTTGCACGTGTCAATGACCTCAAATTGATTGATCCTGACCTCTTTATTTATGAGGTTTTGGCGGTGGCGGGGCCTTCGATCATCGGGTCAAGTTTAGCGTATGACATGATTATCACCTTCACAAAAGCTGGCTTCATGATGATTCAGCTGGATGAAGCAACAATCCGGCAAGCGCTCACCATCTCCAACACCGGACATGCAAAATCTGGTTTCCCCACTTTTTATGACTCTTCCTATCATGCGCTTGCCGTGACTTCCGGCGGCGTATTTCTTACCGCAGACAAACGGCATGTCGCCAAAACTGTGACATTTGGCAGCGTTGTATTATTATATGAATGGAAATCCTATTTTCAACAAACGCAACCATCATAGTTTTTGTCTATAATGGAATAGAGATAACCGATTTGATCGCTTACCTTGCGCTAGGCTAGAGAGATTCTAACAGTTTCAGCCCTATGTTCGGGAGCATAAATAGTGATTTTAGACACCTCATCGACTACCCAATCCATCTGTGCCGCGCATGGCAACAGGGCGGATGCGCTTTTGGAAATTCTTCATGATATTCAAGAGCATGAGGGCTTTGTGCCCAAGGTTGCGGTGAATGATATTGCTAAGGCGCTGAACCTTTCGCGGGCAGATGTGCATGGCGTGATGACGTTTTACCATGATTTCCGCAGCACTAAGGCGGGCGTGGTGACAGTCAAGATTTGCCGGGCGGAAGCCTGCCAATCCATGGGCGCGATGGCGTTGATAGAAACTTTTCTTAATAAGCGCGGCATGAAGCTGGGCGATACATCGGACGATGGGCGCATAACTGTCGAGGCTACTTATTGTCTGGGCAATTGCGCGATGGCGCCGGCGGCGACAGTGAATGGCAAATTGGCGGCGCGGCTGACGTCTGCCAAACTTGAGAAACTAGTTGCGGAGGCGGCACAATGACAATCGTTTGGGTGCCACAAGATAGCGCGGCGGTTTCTGCCGGAGCTGATGAGATTGCCACTGGCATTGAGCTTATCGCCAAGGCGCGCGGGCTGGACGTGACCGTGAAGCGCAATGGTTCGCGCGGGGCACTGTATCTGGAGCCGCTTGTTGAGGTTGAGACTGCTCATGGCCGCGTGGCTTATGGTCCGGTGGAAGCGGGCGATGTTGAGGGCCTGTTTGATGCGGATTTCTTGAGCGGCGGCAAGCATCGCTTGGCGCATGGGCTGACGTCTGAAATTCCATTCCTCAAAAACCAAGAGCGGCTGACATTTGCGCGCGCTGGTTTGGCTGATCCGCTTGATCTCATTGCTTATGAGGCCAACGGCGGTTTGGCGGGTTTGAAGAATGCGCTGAAAATGCATAGGCAGGACATCGTTAAAGACGTGCTGGAAAGCGGCCTGCGCGGGCGCGGCGGGGCAGGCTTTCCGGCGGGTATCAAGTGGAAGACTGTGCTGGAAGCGAAAGCGGCGCAGAAATATGTGGCTTGCAATGCAGACGAGGGCGATAGCGGCACGTTCGCTGACCGCATGGTGATGGAAGGCGATCCATTCATGCTGATTGAAGGCATGATAATCGCTGGCTTCGCCACGGGCGCAACCGAAGGCTATGTTTATATCCGCTCAGAATATCCGGATGCGATTGCCAAGATGAAGGTTGCTTGCGGCATTATGGCAAAGTCCGGATGGCTGGGCAGCAATGTTGGCGGCTCCGGCGAGATGTTTAATCTGCATGTGCGGCGCGGCGCGGGCGCATATATTTGCGGCGAGGAATCGTCTATGCTGGAAAGCTTAGAGGGCAAGCGCGGGCTGGTTCGTGCCAAGCCGCCCATTCCTGCCATTAAGGGCCTGTTTGGCCAGCCAACGCTGATCAACAATGTGCTGACGCTGGCGTCCGTTCCGGTGATTATGGCTAAGGGTGCTGCCCACTATAAGGACTTCGGCATGGGCCGTTCGCGCGGCACGCTGGCGTTACAATTGGCGGGCAATATTAAGCAGGGCGGGCTGGTCGAGAAAGCCTTCGGTGTGAGTGTTCGTGAGCTTATCGAAGATTTTGGCGGCGGCACGGCAACGGGTAGGGCGTTCCGCACGGCACAAATTGGCGGGCCGCTAGGTGCTTATATCAGCGAAGACATGCTGGATTTGCCGATGGACTATGAGGCGTTGGCAGGCGCTGGCGCTATGGTCGGTCACGGCGGCATTGTTGTGTTCGACGACAGTGTGGATATGGCACAAATGGCGCGGTTTGCGTTTGATTTCTGCGCCATAGAGTCCTGCGGCAAGTGCACGCCGTGCCGTGTTGGCGCGGTGCGCGGACGCGAGACTATGGATAAGATTATCGCTGGTCATGAAGTGGCTGAAAACGTCGCTTTGCTCGAAGACCTTTGCCAAGTGATGACCG
Source organism: Phyllobacteriaceae bacterium (assembly GCA_043744175.1). Lineage (GTDB taxonomy): Bacteria > Pseudomonadota > Alphaproteobacteria > Rhizobiales > Rhizobiaceae > JANMEX01. Next base: position 6,852 of record JAYTVD010000150.1, on the reverse strand, counting down.
ATGGTTCGCTATGCGCGATGGGCGGGCTCACGCCTATGCCCGTGCTTTCGGCGCTTAAACATTTCAGTGAAGATTTCGACCGTGCACCGCACGCGCTCGCAGCAGAGTAGGATCATTACCATGGGCCTCCACAAAGATATTGATTTTGGAACACCAATCCGCATTTCGGAAAACATGGTGACGCTGGAAATTGACGGCGCTTTGGTCACTGTGCCGGAAGGCACGTCGATTATGCGCGCTGCGGCGCTGATTGAGCGCGAAATTCCTAAGCTCTGCGCCACCGATAGCTTGGAGCCATTTGGCTCGTGCCGTCTTTGCCTCGTGGAAATTGAGGGCGTGAAGGGCACGCCATCATCCTGCACCACGCCGGTGCGTGAGGGCATGGTGGTGCATACCGAAACGGCACGTTTGGAGAAACTTCGTCGGGGCGTGATGGAGCTTTATATCTCCGATCATCCGCTGGATTGCCTGACATGCTCGACCAATGGCGACTGCGAATTGCAGGACCAAGCCGGTGTCGTTGGCCTGCGCGAAGTGCGCTATGGCTTTAAGGGCGAGAACCATTGGGATTTCGAATCCAAGGTCGAGGTGGACACGTCCAACCCGTATTTTCAATATGATCCCTCTAAGTGCATCGTATGCTCGCGCTGCGTTCGGGCTTGCCAAGAAACGCAAGGCACATTCGCGCTGACGATTGCGGGTCGCGGGTTTGACAGCCGTGTTTCGGCTGGCGGGGTGGATTTCTTCTCCTCCGAATGTGTGTCGTGCGGCGCGTGTGTGCAGGCGTGCCCGACGGCGACTTTGATGGAAAAATCAGTGGTCGATCATGGTGTGCCAACACGCACGGTGAAGACCACTTGCGCCTATTGCGGCGTCGGTTGTTCATTCAACGCAGAGCTTAAGGGCGACAAGGTTATCCGCATGGTTCCTGATAAGGACGGCGGCGCAAACGAGGGGCATTCCTGTGTGAAGGGCCGCTTCGCGTTTGGTTATGCCAGCCACAAGGACCGCATCACCACGCCGATGATCCGCGAAAAGATTACCGATGAGTGGCGTCCGGTTTCGATGGATGAGGCGATTGAATTTACTGCTTCGCGCTTCAAAGCGATTCAGGCCAAATATGGCAAGGATTCCATCGGCGGCATCACGTCATCGCGCTGCACCAATGAGGAAGTCTATGCCGTGCAGCGTATGGTCCGCGCGGCGTTCCAGACCAATAATATTGATACCTGCGCCCGCGTTTGCCATTCGCCAACGGGCTATGGTTTGTCCAAAACATTTGGCACGTCCGCCGGCACGCAGAATTTCAAATCGGTTGAGCAGGCCGATGTGGTGCTGCTAATTGGCGCTAACCCGACTGACGGGCATCCGGTTTTTGCCTCGCGCCTCAAGAAGCGTCTGCGCCAAGGCGCGCAGATTATTGTGGCTGACCCCCGCAAAATTGATATGGTGCAATCGCCGCACATCAAAGCTGCGCAACACATCCAGCTTCGCCCCGGCACAAACGTGGCGGTGATGAATGCGCTGGCGCACACAATTGTCAACGAAGGTTTGGTGGACGAGAAGTTTGTGGCCGAGCGCTGCGATACGATGGAGTTCACGCGTTGGCGCGAATTTATCGCTGAGGAAAAGAATTCACCGGAAGCGCTGGCGGAATTGATCGGCACGACGCCTGAGATATTGCGCGAGTCTGCACGACTATTTGCCAAAGCCCGCAATGGCGCGATCTATTATGGGCTGGGCGTGACGGAACATAGCCAAGGCTCGACCATGGTGATGGCGATGGCGAACCTTGCCATGCTGACAGGCAATATCGGGCGCGAAGGCGTTGGCGTTAACCCGCTGCGCGGCCAGAACAATGTGCAGGGTTCATGTGATATGGGTTCGTTCCCGCATGAGTTTCCGGGCTATCGCCATGTGTCCAACAATGAAGTGCGCGGCTCGTTTGAAAAGCAATGGGGGCTGACATTGTCCGCCGAGCCGGGCCTGCGCATTCCGAACATGTTTGCGTCCGCCATCGACGGAACGTTCAAAGGCCTGTTCGTGCACGGCGAAGACATTGCGCAATCTGACCCGAACACGCTGCATGTGCAGGCGGCGCTTGAGGCGATGGAATGCATTGTGGTTCAGGATCTATTCTTGAACGAGACAGCAGCGTTTGCCCATGTGTTTTTGCCGGGGACTTCGTTCCTTGAAAAGGATGGCACGTTTACCAACGCCGAGCGCCGCATCAACCGCGTTCGTCCGGTAATGAAGGAAAAGACTGGCATTTCTGAGTGGGAGATTGTTGTCCGTTTGGCCCGCGCGATGGGCTACGAAATGGGCTATACCTCGGCTGCACAAATCATGGACGAAATCGCGTTTATGACGCCGGCGTTTAAGGGCGTTAGCCATAAGCGTTTGGATACCGAAGGCTCGCTACAATGGCCGGTGAATGATGCGTTCCCGAACGGTGCGCCTATTATGCATGTTGACGGTTTCGTGCGTGGCAAGGGCCGCTTCATGATAACTGAATATGTGCCGACTGCCGAGCGCGTGACGCGGATGTTCCCCCTGATACTGACAACGGGGCGTATTCTCTCGCAATATAATGTTGGCCAGCAAACGCGGCGCACAGAAAACTCGCGCTGGCATGGCGAAGACCTTCTGGAAATCCACCCGTTCGATGCCGAAGAGCGCGGCATTGCCGATGGCGACTATGTATCAATTGGATCGCGCATGGGGGCGACCACTCTCAAGGCGGAAATCTCCGAGCGTATGCCACAGGGCGTAATTTATACGACCTTCCATCATGCGGTTTCGGGTGCCAATGTTGTGACCTCTGACTTCTCCGACTGGGCAACTAACTGTCCGGAATATAAGGTGACGGCGGTGCAAGTTTCCCGCTCGAACCGACCTTCGGATTGGCAGGAAGAGCACGCAAGGCAGGAAGAGACGCACTATCGCGTTCAGGCCGCGGAATGAGAGCCCTTTGATGCTTAGCCTCCAAGGACTCTCGCATCATGAATAGTTTAACCATGATGGACACTGACATGTCGCCCGCCTTTACGGGGCGGCTGGTCACGTCATCGGGTGTGGTTGAGGCTATCTGGCACCTGCCGGATGAGGCGCCGGTGAACATTCTTTATAATGGCAATAGCTTTGCCGTGATGATGGCGACGCCTTCGGATATGCGAGATTTTGCTATTGGATTTTCGATTACTGAGGGCATTGCCGACAAACTGTCAGACTTGACGGACATCCGCATTGCCGATGTTGGCGATGGCGTGATTGTGAACATTAAGGTGGATGAGAAGCTGTTGGAACGCGCCGAAGGGCGACGGCGTACTTTGACAGGACGTTCCGGCTGTGGGCTGTGCGGGGCGCAAAGTTTGAAAGCTGTGATGAAGCCGATGCGTAATGTTACGGGCGCGGTTCCACGGGCGGATGCGGTGTTGCGGGCGTTTGATGAATTGCGCAATTCGCAGCCGATGAATGCGGTGAATAAATCCACTCATGCGGCGGCGTTTTGCAATGTAGATGGTGAGGTGCAGATTGTGCGTGAGGATATCGGGCGGCACAATGCGCTGGATAAGCTTGGTGGGGCGATGGTGCGCGGTGGCTTGAACGCCAGCGAAGGATTTATCGTTCTTTCGAGCCGTTTTAGCGTTGAAATGGCGCAAAAGGCGGCGGCGCTTGGCGTTGGCTTTGTGGCCAGCCTTTCCGCGCCAAGTGCGCTAGCTTTGAAACTGGCTCACAAGGCCGGGCTGACGATCGCCTGCCGTGCGCCGGGTGGCATTATGATTTTTGAAAGATAGGATTTGCTATGAGTGATAATGGTGATTTGGTGCGCATGATAAATCAGATGGCGGATTTCTATCGGCCTTATCCGCGCGATGAGGCCATTTCCGGCATTTCCGAGCACATAGTTTCGTTTTGGGAGCCGCGGATGCGCAAGGCGCTGGCGACGGTTATCTCCAATGGCGGCGAGGGCTTAAGTGATTTGGCCTTGGCTGGCGCGAAGGCGACGCAAAGCTAGCGAAACAATTGCCGTCGGCTTAAGGCATTTTTCATTATATTTGCAGTGATTCATCCAATCCTGCCGGAGTTAGCCCAATATAAACCAGTGTAGCGCAACCTGAGTGCAATTGGTTGTACGGGGTGTTCCATTGTGGGCGGACAAGCTGTTTTGATAGTGGTTGGTTTGTTAGCTGCGGTTGCGGCGTGCACGACGATATTGTTCTGTCTGAAACAGATGAGGGCGGGCGCAACAGATCGCCAACGACTTAGCGACGTCATCAACAATCTCAGCGAAGGCTACTATATCACCACTCTGGACGGCGTGCTAAAAGGCTCAAATCCAGCGATGGTCGCAATATGTGGCGAACAATCTGAGAAGGAATTGATTGCCCGGGTCAATGGCAATGCCGGTGACTGGTATGTGGACCCGACGCGTCATGCTGAATTTAAGGCACTACTAGCTGAGCACAATCGCATTGATAACTTTGTTTCTGAGGTGAACACGGGGCCTGTTAAGGGCAAAATTTGGATTCGTGAAAATGCGCGCTTGGTGCGTGATCCAAAAACAGGAGATCCTACCCATTACGAGGGTACGGTTGTCGATATTACTGACACAGTAAAGAGATCGGAAGAGGAGGTGCGCCTGCGTAAATTGGCGTCGCATGTTCCCGGTGGTCTTTTCCAATTGGAGCGTAAACCTGGCGGCGTATTCGACGTCATCTTCAGCAGCTCCGGATTTCGTGAGTTGCTGGATCATCGTCAAGATGTCGTGAAATTTGACATTGAGCATTTTCTTTCACTCATTCACCCCAATGATCTTTTGGCCTACAGCCAGTCTTTGCGTGACTCGCGCTTAAAGCTCGAAGTGTGGGCGCACTCTTTTCAGGTAGTCACTGACGGTGGAAAGCCCAAGTGGCTAAAGGTCCAAGCCACACCTGAACTAAAGTCAGATGGCACTGTTATTTGGCATGGCTATTTGCAGGACGTTACCAGGTCAAAAGCTGACGAAGAAGACATCCGGGCTTTGGCCTTTAATGATGCGCTGACGAAGTTACCAAATCGCCGCTATTTGGCTGATCGTCTTCAACAAACTATTGCTGCATGTGCTCGCCGCAACGACCATGCGGCCGTGTTGTTCATCGATCTTGATAGTTTTAAGCTTCTTAATGACACACATGGGCATGATGCTGGAGACCGGGTGCTAGTAGAGATGGCACGGCGGCTCATGCAGGTCAGCCGTAAGAATGATACTGTTGCCAGGCTTGCTGGCGACGAATTCGTAGTCCTAATGGATGATCTGGGTCGCGACTGGCTCAGCGCCAAACAGAATGCTGAAGGTATTGCGGAAAAAGTACTCGCGGCTATTCGCAAGCCATTTAAGCTCGACGAGGTTGAGCATCGCGTGACGTGCAGCATTGGCGTTATCACCTTTGACGGCAAATCTAAGTCTGTCGATGATATTTTGAAATTTGCCGACACAGCTATGTACAATGTCAAAAAATCAGGACGCAATGCTTACCAACTATTTGAAGAGGGCGAGCATCTCGAAACAGAAAGCCATGCACAAATCGCGCGTGATTTGAAAAATGCGATTGGCCGCGATGAACTGAACTTACGCTTCCAACCGCAGGTTAACCGCGATGGCGTGATTGTCGGCGCGGAAGCGTTGATACGCTGGAACCACCCATCGCTCGGGCTCCTAACGCCAGACATGTTTATGCCGATCGCCGAGCAAAATGGCCAAATACGCGAGATCGGCAAATGGGTTTTAGACACAGCCACCCAAGTGCTTGTGCGCTGGCAACAGAAACGCGCGACCTCGCACATGCAGCTTGCTGTCAATATCAGTGCACAGCAGTTCTTGAGTAAGGACTTTGTTCGCGAGCTTCGTGCGCTAATCAAAGCCCGCCAAATTCCGTCTAAGCTGCTGACGCTTGAGTTCACCGAGCAAGTTATCTCAAAAAACCGAGATAATTCAGTCAAGCAAATGCAAAGTCTCAAAACCACTGGAGTGCGTTTATCGCTGGATGATTTCGGCACTGGCTTCTCCTCGTTAGGGCATTTGAAAGAGATGGCGCTGGATGAGGTGAAGATTGACGGCAAGTTTGTCAGAGATATGCAGAGCCACCCAAAGGATATGGCCTTGGTTCGGAGCATTCTGGCGATGTCGCAAGCTCTGGGTCTCACGACTGTGGCAGAACATGTCGAAATCCAAGCTCAGGAAAATTTCCTGATGGAGCATGGCTGCAATGTTTTCCAAGGCTATCTCTACAGCGGTGCTATGACGCTTGCAGACTTTGAATCCAGTGTGATCAAAAATTCAAACGGGCATGAAACATTTGCCAAGGTCGCTTAGCCAAGTTTGCAATTGCGTTCTGCCTTAAAGACTGCAAATCATTCATGGAATAAGAATGATTTGTGAGCGGGCTGAATGCTGGATTTTGCGATATTTTGGGAGTGGCTGGCATTCGCCGTGCGCTGGCTGCATGTGATCACTGCCATTGCTTGGATTGGCTCATCTTTTTACTTTGTAGCACTAGATTTGGGGCTTCGCCAATCGCCTGGTCTGCCTGAGGGTGCGCATGGCGAAGAGTGGCAAGTGCATGGCGGCGGCTTCTATCATATTCGCAAATATTTGGTTGCGCCTGCCGAAATGCCGGACCATTTGACATGGTTTAAGTGGGAGAGCTACGGCACTTGGATTTCTGGGTTCCTGATGCTGTGCGTGGTTTATTACGCTGGTGCGAACCTGTTTCTTATTGACAAAAATGTGCTGGATATTTCGCCGTTGCAGGGCATCGGAATTTCCGTGGCGTCCATTTTTGTCGGCTGGTTTTTATATGACCAGCTGTG
>JAYTVD010000149.1:0-4483 GCA_043744175.1 Phyllobacteriaceae bacterium | reverse complement strand
GTTTCCAGCCATCGGCAGGCACATTGCTGGAAAGCCTGAAAGCCGCAGGCGTTGAAGCTGGTGCTGTCACCAAAGTGATCTATACGCATGCCCATCCTGATCATATCGGCGGCACGGCAGGCAAAGACGGCTTGGTGTTCCCGAACGCCACTTATCACATGGCGGAAAATGAGTGGAATTTCTGGTCGCCTGCAGATTTGGCAAGCAAAATGCCCAAAGAAATGGAAGGCATGATTGCCGGCATTCAAGGCCAGTTTGCCGCTGTCAAAGACAAGATCACCTTCTTCAAACCCGGTCAGGAAGTCGTCAGCGGATTGGCCGCAATTGATACGCCTGGGCATACGCCTGGCCATGTTTCGTTCGAAATCGCCGGCGACGATGGCCTGATTATCACCGGAGACGCGATCACCAACGCTGCTGTATTTTTCGTCCATCCGGAATGGAAATTCTCCTTCGACGCGGACCACGACACTGCAAGTGCAAACCGCAAGAAGCTTCTGGACATGGCAGCCAGCGGCAAGAAGAAAATGCTTGGTTATCACTGGCCATACCCCGGCATCGGAATGGCCGAGGCAAAAGACGGTGCTTGGATATACGTTCCGCAGGCATGAAACTTTTATTCAGATAGGCAAAAACCCGGCTCGAAAGGCCGGGTTTTTTGTTAGACAAACAAGTGAGGCACTCAAAAAAAATAGCGCTTCGCTCTTAATTCGCCAAAATTAATAGGTTCAGACCCTAAACAACCAACCGACCGCGGAAGCCCCGCGCCGCGTAATAGGATTCTGCGCCATTGTGATAAACAAAAACCATATCATATCGCCGGTCGCAAAAAAGTGCCCCGCCGAGTGCGCGTACCGAAGCTGGCGTGTGAACCCAGCTTGATGTTTTCCGGTCAAATGGCTCAATGCGTTGCAGGGCACGGTACTGTGTTTCACTGAGGAGTTCGATACCCATTAATGCCGCCAGCTCGAGCGCGGCGCCGGAGGGTTTGTTTTCTTTGCGCGCATCAAGCGCGTTTTGATCAAAGCATAGGCTTCGGCGCCCGGCAGGGGTTTCAGCCGAACAATCAGCAAAGACGAGTGCGCCAGGTTCACCGTCCAGCACAACCACGTCCGGCTCTCCCCCGGTGCGTTCCATCTCACTTAGCGAATGCAATGCTTTCACTTTGCCACTCAACCGCATCAGAACATCATCCCATTTCATTGCGGGATGCCTGTGCATGTTTGTGTCAAACCGATTGCCCAGCAACCGGATCAGCGCGTCATAAGTCTCTTCACTCATGCCAGCCTCTCGAATTGCCAAACCGCCGCGGTTGCGGCCTTATCAACTGTCCAAAAAGCTGCGCAGTTTGCGGCTGCGGCTTGGATGCTTGAGTTTCCTCAGCGCCTTTGCCTCGATCTGACGGATACGTTCGCGGGTCACCGAGAACTGCTGGCCTACTTCTTCAAGCGTGTGGTCAGTGTTCATGCCGATACCAAAGCGCATGCGCAGCACGCGCTCTTCACGCGGGGTGAGTGAGGCGAGAACGCGGGTCGTGGTTTCGCGCAGGTTCGCCTGAATGGCTGCATCAATCGGCAGCATTGCATTCTTGTCTTCGATGAAATCGCCGAGATGCGAATCTTCTTCATCGCCCACCGGTGTTTCAAGCGAAATCGGCTCCTTGGCGATCTTCAGGACCTTACGGACCTTCTCGAGCGGCATCGCAAGCTTTTCCGCCAACTCTTCCGGCGTCGGCTCGCGACCAATTTCATGCAGCATCTGGCGCGACGTGCGTACGATCTTGTTGATCGTCTCGATCATGTGCACCGGAATGCGGATCGTGCGTGCCTGATCGGCAATCGAGCGGGTGATCGCCTGACGAATCCACCAGGTCGCATAGGTGGAGAACTTGTAACCGCGGCGGTATTCAAACTTGTCGACAGCCTTCATCAGACCGATATTGCCTTCCTGAATAAGATCGAGGAACTGCAAACCGCGGTTTGTATATTTCTTGGCGATGGAAATCACGAGGCGCAAGTTCGCCTCGACCATTTCCTTCTTGGCAATTGCGGCTTCGCGCTCGCCCTTCTGAACCTGGTTGACGATCTTGCGGAATTCGAGAACCGGAATCGCGGTTTCCTGCGCAATGATCTGGATGTCAGAGCGCAGATTTCTGACGTTTTCTTTTTCGCTCTTGGTGAATTCTTTCCAACCCTTGGAGGTCAGGTTGGCAATGGAAGCCAGCCAGTTGGGGTCAAGTTCAGAGCCGGTATAAACCTTGAGGAAATCTTCGCGCTTGACACCGTAGCTTTCGGCAAGGCGCAACAGCTTGCCTTCGTTCTGCACCAGGCGACGATTGATGTCGTAAAGCTGGGCAACCAGGGCCTCAATGCGCGCATTGTTCAGCGACAGCGACTTTACGGCCGTGATCAACTCATCTTTGAGCTGCTTGTAACGGCGCTCTTGCGAGGTTGACAGCGTGCCAGTCGCCGCCATGCGGTTCTCGACCTGTTGGTCCTGCAACTTGCGCAGCTTCTTATAGGTGTCGGCAATCACATCGAGTGTGGCCATGACGGCCGGACGAAGTTCAGCTTCCATCGCGGCAAGCGACAGGCTGGCTTCGTCTTCTTCCTCTTCTTCCTCTTCCGGATGCGGGCCTTGGCCGCCGACATTGGTGATGTCGTCGTCTTCAGCCGCGCGCATGCGGCGCTGGCGGTCGTCAATTTTCTGCGCAACTACTTCCGCTGGACGCTCGACTTGCGGTGCGGCTTTGCCTTCAGGGCCGGCAAACGTAGTTTCGAGATCAATGATCTCGCGCAGCAATGTCTTGCCCTCGTTCAGTTCCTCGCGCCAGATAATGATGGCCTGAAATGTTAGCGGGCTTTCACAAAGGCCCGCGATCATCGTCTCGCGGCCGGCCTCAATGCGCTTGGCAATTGCGATTTCACCTTCGCGCGACAAAAGCTCCACCGAGCCCATTTCGCGAAGGTACATGCGAACGGGATCGTCAGTACGATCCGTAGGTTCTTTTTTGGTCGTCGCAGCAACGATGGCCGTGCCATTGGTCTCGGCCAATTCGTTGGCATCAACCTCTTCTTCGGCAGCCTCTTCCTTGTCTTCGTCGGTGTTGTCTTCTTCCTCGACAACATTGATGCCCATGTCGGACAGCATCGCCAACGTGTCTTCAATCTTGTCCGGATCAGTTTCGTCGGAAGGAAGGACCGAATTCAGCTCGTCCATAGTGATATAGCCGCGCTTTTTGGCGGCCTTTATCATCTTCTTGACAGCATCATCCGAAAGGTCGAGAAGCGGCCCGTCCGGAGCGCCTTCGCGCTCGGTTTCGCCTTCTTCTTTTTCTTTCTTTTTATCTGCCATGCTGTGTCGTCTCCGTAAAAGGGATTCGCGGGCGCAAAGAGCCGGATGAAACACACCCGGTACGCGGCGCTACGATGCGATTATCCCTGTTTGCGTTAATGTGCGATTAACCTTGAGTGCCAGATCGATCCGGTCCAAACGCGCATCACCGTACATTTTGCGCGTCAAACCGGTACAGCCCTCATTCACTGTTTCAAGGCGTGCCTTTTCCCGGCTGTCTGATTCCGTCATTCTTCGCCACAGTCAAGCCGGTTTTCATGATTCGGGTAAAAAAGCGAATCAATTCTGACTATTTGAGCTTCCTCGACCGGATGAAACACCAAATCCTTCGATCAGCGCCTCCATCCCTTGCGTATTTCGCATCTGGTTCTGCACATCAATCAAACGGGCATAATTCTCTTCGGATGCATCATTGGCCAAGGCCAGTTCGGCAACCTTCAATTCGCTATGTAGTGTGCGTGAAAGATGGTGCAAGTGCAGCGCCTGCATGAAGGCTTCGCGGGCGTCGTCAATAGCCGCCTCATCGGTTGCCACCCAGAGCCGGGCGCGGCGGATCATCTGGTCCACTGATTCGAGTATGCCAGAGTGCCCCATGGCATCCAGGCGGGCAGAAATGTCACTACGCGAGGGCTCACGCTGATCGGCATGAGCGTCAAGAATGGCGGCCTGAAGCGCTTTGAGTTCAGGATTGAGAAGATCAAGACTTTCAAACAAACCAAACACTTCTTCAACCAGCCGCGGATGGTAGATGCCAATCAGCAGTATCATCGCCTCGCGCAGCGATGGCTGTGCCTTGACACCGCGCACCAGCGCCGATTTTGCCAGACTGTCGGATACTGCCAGCCGTCCACGCGCTGCGCCACGTTCGGGGCGCTGTTGATAATTGCCGCCCTTATCCCTGCCCTGCGCATTACGGGCAGGCTTGCCAAAAAAGGCGTTCTGCCGATCACGCATGTCTTGGCTGTAGTGGCGACGCACACTCTCATCCTGAATGCGTGAGGTGATTTCGCGAAGGCGCTGTTCAAGTTCGGCCCGGCGTTCCGGCGTGTCATAAACCGCCCCGCCGGTCTCGCGTGCCCAGATCACATCAATCAAGGGACGCGCCTCGTTCAGCACCGCCTGAAATGCA
>JAYTVD010000148.1:0-16468 GCA_043744175.1 Phyllobacteriaceae bacterium | reverse complement strand
TGACGACGCCCGCCAAGGGCGAGATAGGGCGCACGGCTTATCGTTGCCAATTATTTGATTGAGAAAAAATGCCCGCCGCAAACCACAATGCCGACGATTGGCGACAAGCTGCCACGCAGCCCAATCTCCCCACTTGCAGGGGAGATGTCCGACAGGACAGAGAGGGGCGCTTCGCTCAGTGATTTGCATTTATGTGCAGCCAATCACATCCTCGTTATCATCCCTCAAATATATATAGCGCACTGATTTACCCGAACGGTATCACAGCGAGCAAAACTATAAGCCAAAAGCAGATTGCTCATAATTATCCTTGAGGATAATCATATCGCGAATTAGAATTTCATCTAACATTTTAAGTAAAGAATATCTCTCAATAAGTGGTTTAAATTTATCACCGCTCACAGTCAGTCCGTTTAGAAACAAAATTACTATTTCATAGTCTGATAATTGCGCTCTTATTATATTCGTATAAAATCTTTTTTCCTCAATATCACTTTGATCAACGAATTTAAATAGATTATACAGAACTCGAAAATAATGACCTAAATCACTTCTTTGCGTTTGGTATAGTGAATCGTAATTCACTAACACATCCACAATCCCCCTCGATTCTCTATGAGATTTATGACTATAAAAGTTTCTATAATACTCTAAAAAGAAATCCTTCCCTTTATATTCCGTCCTTGGATTTCCAGGATTGGTCGGTAACGCCATATTTTGAACAACGCTCTGTAATAAGTCTAATAGTTGAAAAAATTTATTATCAAATGATTGTCTGCGAAATTCATTATTTTGTGCATCAATATTTTTAGATTGTTCGTCAAGTATTTTTTTTGTTTCTGACAACTCTAGTTTCGCTAGCTCTATTTCTTTTCGCTGTAGATATATGGCATAAACAATACCAACAAAAGCAAATCCAGAAAAAATCGAATTAACTGCACCAAACATGTCGCCATATGTTCCCCGTTCAGTGGCGTTCATTCCCCCAAGAATATACATATTTGAGAACCAAAGTATAATAGCAATCACACCTGCTATTATTGCAGGCATGATTGGCAATTTTGGTTCTTCAGTTCGCATCCGTATTTACCCCCCCCCGGGCTCAACTACACCCGCTCGTCGATCCACAAGTGTCGCATTTCTCGCAAGTCCCGTTCCGTACCATCGTAAAGTTCTGGCACTCGGAGCAGGAATTCCCCGTATAACCCTGCATCAGGGCCTTCACGCGGCGGTCTTCGGCAACTTTGCGGGCGTCGGCTTTGGCAGATGAGGCGGATGCTGCGGCAGCGTCTGTGAAGAGGGCTGTGACGGACGCTTCTGCATGGCCTTCTTCCGCCACCTCTTCCTCAAACTCCTTCGCCCGTTCCTCATAATCGCGCTTAAAGGCGGTGGCCTCTTCGTGCAGCTCCAGCACTGTGGATTTTACTGCCAGCGCGCCTATGGACGTGATGTTGGAGCGTGCCGCTGGCGCGGCGCCGAGTGCGCCTTTTGGCTCGGACGAGACGACTTTCAGCGTTGCCCCGCGTGTGAGACCCTTGGAGACAGCGGCGTGATTATCACCGCCCTGCGTGGCTTTGCCGAGCGACGTGTTGGTGAAATCCGACGTGTCCACATGGGCCAAATCATGGCGCGACAGGTAGGAAACGGCAAGTTCGCGGAACACATAGTCGAGGATGGACGTGGCGTTCTTAATCGCATCATTGCCCTGCACCATGCCTGCTGGCTCAAAGCGCGTGAAGGTGAACGCCTCGACATATTCTTCTAAGGGAACGCCATATTGCAGGCCAAGCGAGATGGCGATGGCGAAGTTGTTCATCATGGCGCGGAAAGCCGCGCCTTCCTTGTGCATATCAATGAAAATTTCGCCAATGCGGCCGTCATCATATTCGCCGGTGCGCAGGTAAACCTTGTGCCCGCCAACGATGGCCTTTTGCGTATAGCCCTTGCGGCGGCTTGGCAGCTTTTCGCGGTCGCGCGTGATGCGCTCAACGATGCGCTCGACGATACGCTCGGTGATCTGCACCGTGCGCGCGGACTGCGAAGCGGCAACGAAATCATCCATGGCATCTTCATCTGTCTCATCTTCGATGAGTGAGGCATTGAGCGGCTGCGAGAGCTTTGAACCATCGCGGTAAAGCGCGTTGGCCTTCAGCGCCAGCTTCCATGACAAGAGGTACGCGTTCTTGCAATCCTCAACAGTGGCCTCGTTTGGCATGTTGATGGTCTTGGAAATAGCGCCCGAAATAAACGGCTGCGCCGCTGCCATCATGCGAATGTGGCTATCGACCGAGAGGTAACGCTTGCCGATTTTGCCGCATGGATTGGCACAATCAAACACTGGCAGATGCTCATCCTTAAGGCCCGGCGCGCCTTCCAGCGTCATGGCACCACAAACATGGATGTTGGCAGCTTCGATTTCCTTCTTGGAGAAGCCAAGCGCGCCCAACATATCAAACGAGAAATCATTCAGCTGCGCATCGGTGAATTTCAGCACATCGCGGCAGAACTCTTCGCCAACCGACCATTTGTTGAAGCCGAACTTGATGTCGAACGCTGACTTAAGGCCCGCATTGACGGCCTCGATACGCTCGTCCGTAAAGCCCTTGGAGCGCAAGGACGAGGCATTGATGCCAGGAGCCTGATTGATATTGCCATGGCCGAGTGCATAAACCTCAATCTCCGCAATCTGCGCTTCGCTATAGCCAAGCGTACGCAAGGCTTCCGGCACGGCATTGTTGATGATTTTGAAATAACCGCCGCCAGCCAGCTTCTTGAACTTCACCAGCGCAAAATCCGGCTCAATGCCTGTGGTATCGCAATCCATCACAAGACCGATGGTGCCTGTCGGGGCAACAACAGTGGCCTGCGCATTGCGGAAGCCATGCTTTTCGCCGAGTTTCAGCGCCAAGTCCCAAGCCTTGCGGGCATGCGTAATAAGCCGCGCATCGGGGCAATCTTCGGCAATAAGTGCCACGGGCTCAATAGCCAGCTTTTCATAGCCCTGCGTCAACCCGTGCGCCGCGCGGCGATGGTTGCGGATAACGCGCAGCATATTGTCAGCATTGCGCGGATAGTCTTGGAATGTACCCAGCTCGCCCGCCATTTCAGCGGAGGTGGCATAGGAAACGCCGGTCATAATGGCCGAAAGTGCACCACAGATGGCACGGCCTTCCTTCGAGTCATAAGGCACACCATTGGTCATCAACAGGCCGCCGATGTTGGCAAAACCGAGGCCCAGCGTGCGGTACTCGTAAGACAAACGCGCGATTTCCTTGGACGGGAACTGCGCCATAGCGACGGAAATTTCGAGCACAACAGTCCACAGGCGAACGGCGTGTTCGTAAGCCTCGATGTTGAACGTACCATCCTTGCCACGGAACTGAATGAGGTTCAGCGACGCCAAATTGCAAGCTGTATCATCAAGGAACATATATTCCGAGCACGGGTTCGACGCGCGGATGGGGCCAGCGGCCGGGCATGTGTGCCAGTCGTTCATGGTGGTGTTGTAATGCAGACCCGGATCCGCCGACGCCCACGCCGCGTAGGAGATTTTTTCCCACAAATCGCGAGCCTTTAGCGTCTTGATCACCTTGCCGTCTTTACGGGCAGTGAGCTTCCAGTCGCCGTCTTTTTCCACAGCGCGCAGGAAATCATCCTTCAGCGAGACCGAATTGTTGGAGTTTTGGCCCGAAACAGTGAGGTAGGCTTCTGAATCCCAGTCGGTATCGTAAGTCGCGAACTGCAAGTCAGTATAACCCTGCTGGGCAAACTGGATGATGCGCTTGATGAGGTTTTCAGGCACCAAATTCTTCTTGGCAGCACGAATTTCGCGCTTCAAAGCCGGATTCTTGGCCGGATCAAAGCAATCTTCGCCGTGACCTTCGCAGTTGACACAAGCCTTGAGAATAGCAGTTAGCGCGTTCTTGACGATCTTGGAGCCAGTCACCAGCGCGGCAACCTTCTGCTCTTCCTTCACCTTCCAGTCGATGTAGGCTTCAATATCAGGGTGATCGACATCAACCACCACCATTTTGGCCGCACGGCGCGTTGTACCGCCGGACTTGATAGCGCCCGCAGCGCGGTCACCAATTTTGAGGAACGACATCAGGCCGGACGAGCGGCCACCGCCGGAGAGCTTTTCGCCCTCGCCGCGCAAATGCGAGAAGTTGGAGCCAGTGCCGGAGCCATATTTGAACAGGCGCGCCTCACGCACCCAAAGGTCCATAATGCCGCCTTCATTGACCAAATCATCGTCAACCGACTGAATAAAGCAGGCATGTGGCTGCGGATGCTCGTACGAAGAGGCTGACTTCGTTAGCTCGCCAGTTGCTGGGTCAACATAATAGTGGCCCTGCCCCGGACCATCGATGCCATAGGCCCAATGCAGACCAGTGTTAAACCATTGCGGCGAATTTGGCGCAACCATCTGCGCGGCCAGCATGTAAGAGAGTTCGTCCTTGAAAGCGGAAGCATCTTCCTCAGTTTTGAAGTAGCCACCCTTCCAGCCCCAATAGGTCCATGTGCCAGCCAGACGGTCAAATACCTGACGACCATCCATTTCCGAGCCATAACGCTCGTTTTCGGGCAATTTTGCCAATGCTTCTTCATCTGCGACCGACCGCCAGAGGAAGGACGGCACGGAATTTTCTTCAACTTTTTTCAATCGAGCCGGAACACCGGCTTTGCGGAAATACTTTTGGGCCAAAATATCGGAGGCGACTTGGGAAAACTGGGCGGGAACGGCAATATTCTCGAGGCGGAAAACGATCGAACCGTCAGGGTTCTTGATCTCGCTGGTTACGTTCCGAAACTCTAAATTAGCATACGCTGAACTCTTGGCTTTCGTGAACTTCCGCTCGATGTGCATATCCGTATCCCCTTCAAAAGACTACATATTGTGTCATGCCTGCCGCACCACACTAGCGCCGACTTGATGACCCTGCCCCGATTACCAACACCGCCTAATGCAGATGTCAGTCCCTCTTTATCCCCGGTAAGCCAGCCAAATTCCCATGAGGATTTGTTGCCTCGCCATACGCTTCACTGCTTTGTGAGTGATTCCGCCCTTAGGGGACGTTTCACCCTATCTAGTAGTGATTATAGACGCAAACACTAAATATAGTATTAACAATTCGTTTCACAAGATTTTAGCATTGTTACTAACGGGCAAAATCACACACAAAAACCCGCACCCCGATATCCCGATTTAAGGATAGTACGGGGCCACGAGGACCGCCAACAACTTTGAAAATGTTTCCGGGAACGACGCCCCAGCAACGCAACAACGCTACTTGGAAGCAATTAAGGCGACTCGCACGCTAACGTCAAGGGCCATATTTAGTATTCCGGCAAACAACAATATCTTGTGGTAATGGGTGTGGATAACGGGGAGAACTTTTATGTTGAACGTGAAGCGTTCGGCCGCCTAGGCGTGATACGCAAGCTGCCTAGCCGTGATACTCCGACCGCCCAAGCGCGATGCGCCAGCCGCCCGAAGATAGCACGCCAACCACCCGAACATGATACGCCAACCGCTCGAACTTGATACGCGGAGCGCACGAGCGCTATGCGGCGCACGCGCATGCACAACCGACGTTGGATTACATGGCGGCACGCCCGTCCGGATATTCGCCTGGACCTTTGATTTCCAACTTATTGCCGAACGGGTCGAGAATATAAACTGAGTGTCCCATGCCGCGTGCTCCGCCGTGAAAGGCCTCACGGTCAATCGCCACGCCGTGCGCGGCAAGATGGGCGCGTATATCTTGGTGATCAAACGGGCTGGTGGCAATGCACACATGGTCAACATTACGCCCGCCGGAAACGGGCGGCACGGCGGAGGCAGCGCCGGGATGCGTCGTGTCCCACAAGACGATAAGCGCATTACCCGCCCACACTTGCTCCATGCCAAGTGCCGGATAGGAATAGCCCGGCTGGCAGCCAAGCACGTCATAGTAAAATGTCAGCGCCTTGGGCATATCATCAACCAAAAACACAACATGATCGATACCGGCAAGCGTGAATGGTGGCTTGGACATAGGCGACTCCATGAGGGATTTTGCTAAGGCTATGAGACAAAGCCGCAACATTCAAGCTATGCCTTACAGTGTCAGCCGCATTGCGCAGCGCCGCTCCATGGGCAAGCCAATCGACGCTTCGCGAGCAAACACTGTGCGGAGCCTGTCATCCAAAGCATCAGCTTCAAGCGTCGCAAATCCCAAATGATGATAAAAAGGTTCATTCCACGAGAGGCCGCGAAATGTTGTCAGTGTCAGCGCGGCTAGTCCAATAGTGCGGGCATATTCTTCGGCAGCACGCACAAGTGATGAGCCAATTCCCTGCCCTTGACGCGGGCGCTTGACTGCAAATTCGCAAATGTGCAGTTCATCGCCGCATCGCTCGGCCAAGAGAAACCCGAAAATGTCACCTTTCCCATCGACGGCAACCCAAACCGTGCCGGCATCAATCAGTGCGATATGATCTTCGAGAGATGTTGGCTCTGCATCGGCAATCCAAGCGAGGTCCGCAATATCGCGGAAGCGCTGAGAGGCAGAGGTCTCTACCGCGGCCAATTTCTCTGCGTCAGGAATTGCGGCTTGTCTAATTTGGTACGATTTCACTGGCGTGCTCTAATGTTCAAGGCACAATCTAGAGGAAACGGCCTTAGGTGAACTACTTAGGCCCAAGCGTCGCTGCAGCCTTTGGCGTAGCCGGTGCAGCAATTTTGGCTTTCTTCTTTTTCACCTTCTTGGCAACCGGTGCAGCCGGCACTTTACCAGCGGCAATATCGGCGGCCTTTTGCGCTTCTGCTGCCATTTGATCGGCGCTCTTTGGCGAGGTATCGACAACCGAAGTCACTTTGCCCTTGGCGTTCAAAGTGCACAGCGCATCGCGCATATCTACTTTCAGCACCACGACCGTGTTGCCACCGTCCTTGGACGAGGAAATTGCGGTAACGAGTCCTGAATCCATGAAATATTTATCGCCTGCCGCTTCCTGACAGGCAACGGCAATATCATTGTCCACATGGGATACCATGGGCGCAGGCGTTCCGCTGAAAAGTCCACCAATCGGGCGTGAAGTTTCAGCGCTATCTTCAGGGCCAACCAATGTGCCATCTTTCGGTGCGGTGGTGACGCAGCCGGACAGACCGAAGGATAGGGCAACAATGATTGATACGGCTAGAACTGAGAAACGCATGAAAACCTCGAAATTATGAGTGCGGTTCTCTCTTATCCCCAAAGCCGGATTTGTCGAGACGCTTTTAATCTAATTTTAATCATAAGGTTAAAATCGTGCCGTTTATGCCACGCCCCGCTTCACGCTTTGGCAAGCATCCAATTCAAAACCAAACGCCAATCGAACATGCGGATTGGTGTGCCGTGGGTTCCGGTCTCAAAGCGGTGAAACATCACGCGGTCTTTGCCGCCTGACTTTTTTAGCATTGTCGCAAAATCTGCCATGCCTTGAATGGGCGATGTCTTATCATCGCTGCCATGGCCGATGAAAATCAGCAAACCGCCCTTGAACGCGATAGATTTGGTAAAATCTGGATCTGCAAATGACCCCAAAAACATCATGCCCGACAGGCGTGGGCCAATATCATCATCCTTGGCCAACCTATGGCACAAATAGCCGCCCATAGAACCGCAGGCCACGACGAGCTTTGCGTGCGGCGATTTCGCCAGAAATGCGGAAATAATTGCCTTCACCTGCCCCGCGCCTTTATCACCAAAGTCGGTAAAATCTGGCGTCAGATAAAGCCCGTCATTTAAGGTCGCCAGATTGCGGATGCGATTGAAATTACCACCGAAAGTCAGATCATTTGATCCCTGCTTGCGGTTGCCTCCCTGCCCGTGGAGATAAACCACGAGAAACGCTGCATTGTCTTGGAGGCCAGTTGCCATGGTGCGCAGTGTGCCGCCCTCGCTCTCTACCCCGACATCTTTTTCAGCGCGGCGCACAGACAGGTCCAGCCAAGGCGCTTTGACACGCTTTTCCGGCACTTCATCGCGCGCATTGATATCGCGCATTTCATTGTAGTCAATTGTGAGATTAAGCGGATCGGCAGACGGACCAATGACGCCGGGATAGGCAAACTCTGTGTCTTTGAAAGGTGTAATATCCAGCGCAAAGGCTGCCGTCGGCAAAACAAGCGCTGCGAGTAGAACCAAAGCAAGGCGGAAGATATGTGTCATGGCAACCCAAATGCCAGAAAACCGCGCGGTTCGAAACCGTAAAATTGAAATTATGTGCCGCGTATATGCGAGGCAATTACTCGCAGCGCACCACGACAAGGGCCTCATAGTGGCCGGTTGAAAAGGCAGGGCCGGTTTTAGTCGCTACGAAATTCAACGCCAGTCTCGTCCATGACACGCCCGTAACGGGAGCCACAATTGAACCATCGCGCTCGGCAAATGTCGCACCACCACCGAGAAGATTAGTACCAGAAAACAGAGCTTGCCGCGTCACGCCAACATTGGCATCAAACGGGCCGACCGAAAAAACCGAGGGCGTTGTGGCCGTGAGATTGAAATTACCGAGCGCAATTACATCCGCACTACCGGCTGCACCACCGGCAAGTTCAGATGAAAGTTGGCGAAAATCGGGGCGAATGGCGAGCGTACCATCCTGCTGCACCATAATGGCGCAGGAATTATTTTGCGCAATCTGACCATTAAATACAACGTTGCCCCGCGCGCTGATCGCATTATTGTTAAGCCCGACCGCCAGCACCAAGGCTCCGCCCGCTACAAACGCAAATCGCCGCGAATGCGCTAACGCGTTACCGAGTCCCAGCCTCATATGCTGATTGCGCCACGGTCCTATTCGCATCGCACCCACGTCAAGGCCTGGTAATGGCCGGTAGAAAACGTTCCCGTCGTTTTCTGCGCAGCAAAATTGATGGTCATGCGGGTGCGAATATTGCCGTTTGCATAAATCGGCGTACTGCGTTCGGCAAATGTGGCGCTGCTGTTCAGGTCAACTCCTGAAAATAACACCTGACGAGTAACATTGGTATCAGCATCAACGGGTCCGACTTCGAATGTTGGCGGCGTCGTGACGGAAAGCTGGTAAACACCGTTGGAGTTGACTTGCGCTATACCAGGCGTGCCACCAACGAATTTCGATGACATTTGCTTAACATCTGAGCTGACTTTTAGTCCGCCATTTTGAACCACGACGATGGTGCAAGCGCCAGCCGTTGGAATTGCGCCGGTAAAGTGGACATTGCCATAAGCTGCACTTGCGGGAGATGCAGAAAGAGCGATGAATGACGCGGCAATTGCTGCACGACCGGCAAAGCGCTGCCGTGGGGCGATTTGTTGCGCCCGTCCCTTGCTATGCTCGCTCATGCCCTGCTTCATTATTATCTCTTTTTTAGACCACCTTATTATCTGGCAGTTCTATTTAGTCTCAAAGTCTCATTCACATCTCAGCGTCAGTTCCGCCCTATATCTTCCCGATGGAAACGGACCGGATTGCTTGGCCGCTTCAAGATTTATTTCCACATTAGTTAAACCGTTTTTGAGTTTCACCCGGCTATCACCCGGCGTATCTCCGAAACTTGTCTTCCCTCTGCCCGATATTGTCGTCCTAAAGACAACATCAGAATTTCCGCCATTGGGTGCCAAAGAAAACCCGTTAGGCCGGTCAACCGAGACGTAAAACGAACCTGTGTTGGTCGTCACATCCGCCTGACCCGGCTCGCCTCCAGATCCTTGAGAGGATAATTTGGTGGCACCTACATTGGCCGTCATCACACCCATTTGCTGAACAACAATTTGGCAAAACTGTCGCGCAGGCGCCGCAGCGGCTGCTGCAGCAAAATCCTTGGCAAAGTCTGAACTCTCTGCCGTTTGAGATAGGCAAGCGCTGCCGGTTGTGAGCAATAACAAAGCTGCCAAAGGCAACCTTGTGTTATTGATCCAGCGGCTCACGTCTGGTTAGCTCCCATCCTTCATGCCCGCATCTGACCAACCTTCGTCGGCCCAAGCGGCTTTGCCTATCTTCTTCTTGCTCCTTCCCGCCTTCGGGGTGCTGTCGGCGTAAGCTGCCTTTTTCTTCTTCGCAGGCACTGGCGCTGCACCATTATCGAGCGCTGCGGCCTGTGCATCCAAGGTGTTAGCATCAGCCGTAGCCGCAGCCTTCTTTTTGGACTTCTTCTTTAGCGCTGGCGCGGGCACGGCATCAGGAACCGTTTCCTCCGCTGCCACATTCTCATCCGCCGCACCTTGATCCACGCTATCCCCATTGCCGGTGGACGATGTTTCGGTGTTGTCCATCTCTGGATCCTGCACGCGGCCCATACCGGCCTTTGCAAGTTCCAATTCCATCTTCAGCCGCTCAACTTCGAGTTGGTAAAGCTGGGAGCAATCCAAACGCTTCGAGCTTGCGCCCAGCGGGATAAGAACGCGACCATAGACCGAGCTTGACTGCATATTGTCAGACGGTGAGCCAATAGCGCCCATATCCAAATAGGCGCCGTTTCCACCAACGGCAGACCGGCACGACGTACCATCCGCAGCGCGCACTTCGTCAGTTCCCTGCGGCAGGCTCACGCCCGGCAGATTGAATGAACTTCCAGAAGTGCTATCAGCGGCAGAAGCTGTCTGTGAAATCAGGCAGCCAAGCGCAACAACAATCCCCGCTGTTATTGCGCCCTTTGACCCAAAAATTTCCCGCATATTTGTGCCTTTATGTTGCTCGTTTTCCCCGGAAACGGCACCGACTCCGCACATACGCGGATTTTTCTTTCACTTGCGCCATCAAACGGGATCAAAACAGTGACCGGCCGTGATGTGTTTCCACCAAGTGTGAATACTGGAGGCGAAACTCGTGCATTAACCAGATGAAAGTCCTGATCGTAAACTTTGATCTCAATGCGAATTCTGTGACCATAAGGATTTGCAGGAAACACCCGTACCGCAAACGCATCGGTAAAGCTTTTCACCGTGCCGCGCATCGGTGAGAGTGCTTGCGCCGATGCCGAAGACGACATCAACGCAAGTGATAATGCAGCAGCACAAACGCCTAGAACAACTTTTGATGAGGATAGAAATTTCATAAATGTCTCCTGGACGCTTGACTAAGTTAGATTATTCGCAACGAAGAACGACAGTCGCTGCGTATGTGCCTGTTGGGTAAGAACCAACAGCTTTGGTAGCAACCATGTTCACGGATACTGTTGTGGTGCCAACGCTGAGTGGCTTTGCGGTTGTCTGGCCAGCGGCCAATACAGTCGCGCCAGTTGTGCCGTATGATGCAGTGAATGTCGAAACACCGGCAGTTACTGGCGATGTATCAAACGCTGTTGGTGCGTTCACTGTTACTGAGTAAGCCGCTGAAGTTGTTGCAAGTGTTGCTGAACCAGCTTGGCCACCAGCGTTTGTTGACGACAATTGTGTCTGACCAACGTTGGTTGTCAAAATACCTGCATCCACTACAGTGATCGCGCATGTGTTGTTGACGTCTGCATTGAAGATTACGTTGCCGGTTACGGCGAATGCTTGAGCTGGAGCGAGCAATGCGCCTGCAACCAATGCTACTTTTACAAAATTTTTCATACCCTGTTAACTCCGTTGTTGCCTGCGGCAATCATTTACTTTTGAGCAAAATCTACCGAGAAATTGAGAACAGTCCGCTACCTTCACCAGGATTGACAAACTGAAACCGTACCCTCTCAGATGCCCCACATTTACGTGTAAGGAGTTGCAGTGGCCTTAATTCAAATGGTTAACGAAGTCTGAAACGATGCTGTTTCTTACTTAGGTAAATTACAGGTAAATTTTCGCAATATAATTTGTGTCTAATATGTCGCAGGGTAAACCAAGGCTTACAAACGAATGAAATCGACAACTAAATCCAATCTCCCACAGAAAATATGTGAGCAATGCAAAAGGCCCATGAATTGGCGAAAATCATGGGCAAAAAACTGGAATGAGGTCAAATATTGCTCAGATCGCTGCTCTGCCGAGGCAAAAAAGGCACGATCAGCTAAATAATCGTGCCACCGGCAGCAATGACGGCTTCGGGCGTATCGACGTCTAAACTGGCAGCTAAACCCAATTCAACATCAATAACCGTACCACCGAAGCCTTCGACGATAGCCCGTGCGCCCATGTCACCGGTTAATTTTGTGACCAACGAAAACACTGATCTGGGAAGGATTACAGGGTTGCCGCGCTTTCCGCCATGCGTTGCACGCACGATTGCAGTGCCACCAGCCTTCATAAACGCATCGTTTAACTTGTTAATATCCTCTGCCATAACGGCGGGCATGTCCGCCAGATGAATGAGCACGCCGTCACACGAAGACGACACAGCGCCGATGCCGAGTCGCAGCGAAGTTGACAGACCTTCGGCATAATCCGGATTGATAACTGTCACAGCATCAGTGCCCGCGAGCAATGTCTTCATACCGTCAGCATCATGGCCCAGCACCACAATCGGCGGGCGGGACAGGCCGGCAGACAGCATAGTGACCGCCCGAACGAGCAAAGGAACACCGTCAAACAACGCCCGCAGCTTATGCGGTCCGCCCATGCGGCTGGAACTTCCAGCAGCAAGCACCAATCCAGCAACCTTGAGCGCGTGGCGTAACACAGGTGTTTCCCGGGGCCGGGGCCGCGTTTCAATTTCCATCAGCAGCCCGCCGACACCCATACGCGAAAAATCTTGGGGGCTGACTTCAATGCCCGCAATAACGCGCTGCAACACCCAATCAAAGCCATTCTCTTTCGGGCTTCGAGCGCAGCCCGGTGCGCCGATAACCGGCACATCGCCATGCCTGCCCAGCACCAACAGATTGCCCGGATCCACCGGCATACCCACTTGGATCACACTCCCGCCGCTAAGGCGAATGCCCTGCGGTATCACATCCTGCGCATCCACCACAGCGGAAGCGCCAAAGACGATGATGAGGTCTAAGTCTTGCGACGCCATCGACTTAATCGCATCAGCAACTGCCGCATCATCATGGGCAACGCGGACGTCGGAGACAATCGCCGCACCGGTAGGCATCAGACGACCTTGCAAAACCCGTGTTGTCTTGTCGATGATTTCGGGCTTCAAACTTGACAGTGTCGTTGAAATCAAACCAACCCGCTTGGCTACCCATGGCTCAACGAGAAGCACGGAATTCGACTCAGTTTCAATGAGTTGCTCGACTTGCTTGATTCTGTTTGTTGGCACAGCAAAGGGAATAATCTTTACCGTTGCCACCATCTGCCCACGCGAAACAGGTGCAAAAGCGCACAGCGTGGCAATCGTGATGGACGGATCAACGGCATTGATAGCGTCAATGCTGGCCTTATCGACGACGAACAATCCGTCAACTTGCGCATAGATATTGACGCGGCCCGTCGCTGCGATACCAAGCCGGACACTGTCATTGGCAATGAGTGCAGCCAGCCGCGCTGCGGCATCATCTTCACTAACGTCGCCCTCGGCGACCCGCGCCACTATCACTTCCGTAATGCCAGCTGCCTTGATACGGGCGATCTCATCTGCGCCGAGCAATGTGCCCTTCTTAAACTTCTCACCGCCTGCTGAGAGGGAGTGGGCGAGAAAAGCGCCTTCAGCCTCGGAAAGCGGAATGCGACCGAATTTCATGATTGGGTTCCATCGAGCGCACGATTGCGGAACGCATCAATAATCTGCGCCAGCGTTGCCACCGCAATTTCGGCAGGGCTCGCCGCACCAATGTTAAGGCCAATCGGTGCTTTGATACTATCGAGTTTCACGTCCGTAACACCAAGTGCAGACAGCCGCTCGCGACGCTTGGTGTGTGTCTTCTTGCTGCCCAACGCACCAACATAGAAGCAACCTGCCGCCAGCGCCGCCTCAATCGGGTAATCATCAATCTTCGGATCATGCGTCACGGCTACCAGCGCCGTGTACGCATCCAGCGGGTGATTTTTCAAAATAACCTCTGGCCATTCCGCATGAAGCGCGACGCCGCCGAAACGCTCGGGCGTGGCAAAGGCGGTGCGCGGATCAATTACTTCCAAATCATAGCCAGCAATCGCCGCCATCGGGGCCAATGCTTGGCTGATATGCACCGCGCCAATCACGACGATGCGTGGCGGCGGCACATGCACATTGAGGAAAAACTCTACGTCATCAGCGACAACCATGCCGGACTTGCCAGAACGGAACGCTTTGCTAATTGCCTCACCTAAAGCGCCGCCAATAACATCACCCTCGCGAATAACCCGGTCCCGCCCTTGCGCAATCTCTGTCACCAAAATAGCAGCGCGGCGCGCATTTCGTTCGGCATTGAGTTTTTTGAGATTAAGCGGTTCCATCAGCCCACCCGCTCCACATAGACACGTATCTTGCCGCCGCAGGAAAGGCCGACACGCCAGGCGGTTTCATCCGCTACGCCAAATTCCAACATGCGCGGATTGCCATCGGCAATCACGTCCATGGCTTCAGAAACAACCGCGCTTTCCACACAGCCGCCGGAAACCGAGCCGTAAAAATTGCCATCCTCATCAATAATCAAATGCGAGCCGACAGGACGCGGCGCAGAGCCCCACGTTTCCATGACCGTAGCAATGGCAATTTCTTTGCCCTGCCCCATCAGTTGTTCCGCCATGCCAAGCGGATCGAGCGTGTCATTTATCTGCATTTTGGCCTCCCTCACGCAGCGCGGCGCTTCAATACTTCAAGAAACCGGCGTGGATCGCTGCTGGCACTATGTGACGCGCCCATTGATTTGCACAAGTCCGCCAGCGCATTTAAGTTATGGACGGCGCGTAGTTCATCCACGTGTGGCAACATCGCTTTAACGCCGCGCGCCCGAGCCTCAAATCCTTCAAAGCGCAGCAATGGATTGAGCCAAACCAAACGGCGACAGGACTTATGTAAGCGCTCGCAGGCCTCGCCAAGATCACCAATATCCTCGCGCTCCAGCCCATCCGTAATGAGCAGCACCACCGCGCCCTGCCCCAACACCCGCCGCGACCACAGGCGATTAAACGTTTGTAACGTCTCACCAATGCGCGTGCCGCCGGACCAATCCTTCACCAGAGAAGAGCAAAGCTCCAGCGCCTCATCCGGATCACGATAACGCATCTGGCGGGTAATGTTAGTGAGGCGCGTACCAAACACAAACGTATGCACCCGCTGGCGGTTTTCCGTCAGCGCATGGAGAAAGTGCAAGAATATCCGTGTGTACTGGCTCATTGAGCCGGAAATATCCGCCAGCACCACCAGCGGCGGATGCACCATGCGGCGCTCTTTGAATTTTGGCAGCACCATATCGCCGCCCGTGCGCATCGCGGCCCGCATCATCGCACGCGGATCAATGCGCCGCCCGCGCGGGTCCACTTTGAAGCGCCTTGTAGCCACTTCATCAAACGGTAGTTCCAGCCGCGCGATTTCCCGCTTGGCCTCCATAATTTCCAGCGCCGTCATCTGCGCAAAATCTTTAGCCCGCAAAATCTCTTTGCCCGACAGCGTGAACCGTGCGTCCACTTCTATCTCGGGCTCTTCAACATTGGGCTTATTCTTGTGATGACCTTCAAACAGCGCCTGACTAACCCGCGTCTCGCCCGCCTTCTGCTTTTCCTTCGGGCGCTTATCCATCGCCACCGGCGAGAACATGGAGATCAGCTTTTCTACCAATTCGCGCGAGCGCCAATACAGTCGAAACGCCTCATCAAACACCGGACGATCCTCGCGGCGTTTTACGAACACACAATACAAGGTCCAGTAAAAATCATCGCGCGAGCCAATACCGGCAACGAGCACAGCCTCGATGGCATCCTTGATGGACGCAGGGCCGACGCGCATTCCGGCCTTACGTAGTGTGCGACCGAAGTAAGTGATGTTGTCGGCAAGGCGGCCGTCACTATTTGTCACGACGACACCCTACTCCGCCGCCATCTGTGCCCGAACATCGGCCAATATCTTTGCGCCCTCGCCCTGACCAATCCGCGCAATATCATCTTGATATTTCAGCAGCACGCCAATCGTATCAGAAATCGTTTCCGGATCGAGCGCCAGCTTGTCCAACTCCGTCAGTGCACTGGCCCAATCTATGGTTTCAGCCACGCCCGGCACTTTGAACAATTCAATTTCGCGCAGCTTTTGCACATAGGCGACGATTTCAGCCGATAGCCGCTCGTTGGCACGCGGCACTTTGCGTCGAACAATATCAAGTTCGCGGGCGGCGCTTGGATAATCCACCCAATGATAGAGACAGCGGCGCTTTAAGGCATCGTGGATTTCACGGGTACGGTTGGTGGTGATAATCACAATCGGCGGCTCTTCGGCCTTGATGGTGCCGAGTTCTGGAATGGTGACTTGGAAATCAGACAACACTTCCAACAGAAATGCCTCAAAGGCCTCGTCCGTGCGATCCAGTTCATCAATGAGGAACACCGGCGCTTGGCCGGGCTTGCCTGACAACGCTTCCAGCACAGGGCGGCGGATGAGATATTTCTCGGAAAACACATTG
>JAYTVD010000147.1:0-16597 GCA_043744175.1 Phyllobacteriaceae bacterium | reverse complement strand
CAGGGGCTCCGCAGCCAAGAGCTTTTGATAGGCAGGTTCAGCAAGAAGCCGCGCTGGCCCGATAAGGCCTTCACTCTTGCGCTTACCCGCCTGTTTGCGGGCAAACAAGTTCCCTGCTGGCGCGCGATGCACGTCCGCCTTACCCATCATAGGGCTCCCCCGAGCTTTGATTAAACTGGAAACAACTTCGGCAAATCACACATCCGAATCATTGGTAATGAATCATTAGTGATTCGCCTTGTCCAGCCCAAGCGAATCAAAAAATGATTCGGGGTGAAACTATTTTTGGTTCAAAGGTTTTCTTACGCAAGGGTACGTTCGACAATGTCCCGTACATCGGTTGATAGGTTTGGCGCGGTAGAAATGCTTGCCAATGCCTCGCGTGCCTTTTCCTTGCGGGTTTGTTCAAGCGAGCGCCACGATCGCATCGCCGTCAGCATACGCGCGGCGGTCTGCGGATTGCCTTTGTCAACGCGCAAAACAATTTCCGCAAGGAACCGGTAGCCCGCACCATCTGCGCGGTGGAAGCCGGTTGGATTAGACGAGGCAAACGCGCCGACCAGTGAGCGCAACCGGTTGGGATTATCAAACGAGAACCCTTGGTGACGCGTCAGTTCTTGAACTTTTGCGAGTGTCTCTGCTCCTGGCGCAATTGCCTGTGCCCAAAACCACTTATCCATCACCAGACCATCGCCGCCAAAGCGGGCCTCAAATGCATTGAGCGCAGCCGAGGTCTGCGGTGCGTCGCTAAAGCGCTGTGTAAGCAGCAATAATGCCCCGAACCGGTCTGTCATATTGCTGGCGGTAGCGTAAGCTTGAGATGCCATCTCCGGATTGCCGGAGTGAACGGACAAATAGTCCAGCAACACATTCTTGAGCGCCCGCTTACCGGCAGGAGCCGCCGCAGGGCTGAACGACCCGCTGTCTGCCATGCTATTCCACGCGGCGGTAAGTGCGCCATAAGTCTTCTTAGCGATGGCTTTTATCAGCGCATTGCGGGCAACAAAAATGGCATCCGGATCGACATTGCGGCCAATCTCGCGGGCAATGTCGCCTTCGAGGGGCAGGGTGAGGGCTAACGCCCGGAACGCTGGCTCCAAGCTATCATCGCTAGCAATCTCGCCAAACGCCTCAACCAATTTTGAATCAAATGAGGCAGTCCCGCCGCCGCGCACCACATTGGTGGCTTCGATAAGCGCGTCGGTCGCAACCATGTTCAACGCCTGCCAGCGCGAGAATAAATCGCTATCGTGGCGGGCAAGGAATAGACGGTCCTCCGGCTTTTGTTCAAACGCCAAAGTTACGGGTGCTGAAAATCCGCGCAACAGTGACGGCACAGGGCGCTCTGAAATTCCATTAAATACAATGCGCTGGCGCTTTTTACGAATGTGTATGACGGATCCTAATACGCCTGAACCCTCGATGCTTGTCGCCACAACGGGTTTGCCATCCAAACCAATAAGGCCAAACTCTACAGGAATATGCATCAGCTTCTTGCGGCTTTCACCTGGCGTTGGCTTCATGGTCTGCTCGAAATCCAGCGCAAAAGTCTTAGCCGCCTTGTTCCACTCTGCCGCCACCATCAGCGTCGGCGTACCAGCCTGATGATACCAAAGCGCGAACTGCGATAAGTCTTTGCCGGACACTTCCTCAAAGCAAACGATAAAATCCTCGATGGTTACGGCCTGTCCATCGTGGCGGTCGAAGTAAAGATCCATGCCCTGCCGGAACATCTTGGCACCCAAGATCGTGCGGATCATGCGTACCACTTCCGAGCCTTTTTCGTAGACTGTGGAGGTATAGAAATTGTTGATCTCTTTGTATTTGCGCGGGCGTACAGGATGGGCCAGCGGGCCTTGATCTTCTGGAAACTGATTGGCCTTGAGCCCTCGAACTTCCGCAATACGCTTCACACCGCGCGAGCGCATATCAGCGGAAAACTCATGGTCACGGAAAACCGTCAATCCCTCTTTAAGGCAAAGCTGGAACCAGTCGCGGCAGGTGATGCGGTTGCCGGTCCAATTATGGAAATATTCATGGGCGATAACGGCCTCGATGCCCGCATAGTCGCTGTCGGTCGCGGTATCGGAATCGGCCAGCACATATTTGTCGTTAAAGACGTTAAGCCCCTTGTTCTCCATCGCGCCCATGTTGAATGACGAGACGGCGACGATCATAAACAGATCAAGGTCATATTCGCGTCCGAACTTTTCCTCGTCCCATTTCATCGAGCGAATGAGCGCATCCATCGCATAAAGCGCGCGTGGCTCTTTGCCATGCTCAACATAAATCCGCAACTCTACATTGCGGCCGGACATGGTGACAAAATGATCTGTGATGACACCAAGATCGCCAGCCACTAACGCAAACAAATAGCTCGGTTTTGGATGCGGGTCATGCCACTGCGCAAAATGCCAACCATTACCCAAATCGCCTGACGCGGTGTGATTGCCGTTAGAAAGCAGCAGCGGTGCTTCAGCACGATCAGCCTCGATGCGCACAGTGTAAACTGAGAGCACATCTGGCCTATCGTGAAAATACATCATCCGGCGGAAGCCCTCAGACTCGCACTGCGTGCAATAGATATTTTCCGCGCGATAAAGGCCCATCAGTGCCTTGTTGGCGGTCGGGTTGATTTCGGTTTTGATAGTGAGTTCAAACGAAGGATCGCGGGGCAAATCGCGGATGGTCAGACGATTGGGTGATGCGTCAAAAGAAGTCGCGGCGACTGGCTTTCCGTTTATGGCAAGCGACACAAGTGTCAGTCCATCACCTTCCAAGACCAAAGGCGCAGTCGCCGATGCACCCGCTCGGCGCTGGATTTTCATCGTGCCAGTGACATGTGTCGCGCTCGCGCCAAGCTGGAATAATAGATGCACGTCGCTAATCGCGTGATCAGTTGGCTTGTAATCTTCAAGGCTAAAAGTCGTGCCGGTATCAGTGCGCATTTCAAATTCCATCAGGTATTTCGCTTTACACTGTGTCTATACTGATAAAGCCTCTTGAACAAACTGTGCATGTGTAACAGTTTACAAACTGGAACCGTTCAACGAAAATGACCCGACTTTCTGTTTGCATCGTGGCAAATGGAACTCCCAATCAAGTGGCAGGATAAATATGGCAGTCTCGACGCCTAAATTTGGTATTGGTGCATCAGTTCTTCGCAAAGAGGACAAAGCCTTCATCACCGGCAAAGGCCGCTATACGGATGACATCGCCGTCGAATCACTACTGCATGGCTTTGTGCTGCGCTCGCCGGTTGCTAACGGATCATTCAAAATCAGATCAACAAAGGATGCCAGCGCCGCGCCGGGCGTTCGCCTCGTTTTGACGGGCAAAGACGTGGCGCACCTTAAGCCATTGGCGACATCCTATCGTCCAGAAAAGGACGATGGGTCTGAGTTCATCAGCCGGGACATTCCCATTCTGTGTGAAAACCACGTACATTATTCAGGTGATGCCATTGCTTTCATCGTGGCTGGGACACTGCGCCAAGCGGAAGACGCGGCGGAGTTGATCGAGGTTGATTTCGATAGTGAAGACGCGATTGTGGATGGCAAGGCCGCGTTTCAAGAAGACGCGCTGCTGGTCTGGCCTGAACTAAAAACCAACCTTGCTCACACCGTTCGCCACGGCGACGTCGCCGCAACTGATGCTGCCTTTGCCCGTGCCGCGAAGATCACCAAAATTGAATTCCACAACAACCGTCTCGTCTCCAACTATATGGAAACCCGCGCGGCAATCGCTGAGTGGCGGATGGATGAGGACCGTTTTGTGCTCACTCTGGGCAGCCAAGGCGTCCACGGTATTCGCGCCAAGTTGGCGGAAGATGTGTTTGGTATCCCGCTTGAAAAGGTGCGGGTTATCACGCCGGATGTTGGCGGCGGGTTTGGCCCCAAAGCTTTTGCTTACCGCGAATATGCACTGGTGATGGAGGCTGCGAAGCGCCTCGGTCAACCGGTAAAATGGGTGGGCGGGCGCACCGAGCATTTTCTCACCGATGCTCATGGCCGCGATAATCACGCAGTCGGCGAAATGGCGATGGATGCTAAGGGGCGCTTTCTAGCCATGCGGGTGAATCTAATTGCCAACATGGGTGCGTATCTATCTGAAAACGCGGTGTTTGTGCCGCTGCTTGGCCTTTATATGACTACGGGTCTTTATGATATTCCGGCCATCTCAGTGACCATAAACAATGTCTATACCAACACCTGTCCTGTCGATGCCTATCGCGGCGCGGGCAGGCCCGAAGCGGCATTTATGATCGAGCGTTTGGTAGATGAGTGCGCCCGCGATATGGATGTTACACCGGATGCCATCCGCTCGCTGAACTTCATCGCCCCGACGAATTTTCCCTACGAGACGCCTGCCGGACGCACTTATGATGTCGGTGAATTTGACGGCCATTTGCAGCAGGCAAAGATCGCGGCTGAATGGTCCACCTTTGATGCGCGTGTAGAAGCCTCTAAAGCTGATGGTAAGCTGCGCGGCATTGGGCTTTCGACCTATATAGAAATCTGCGCCTTCGATGGCGGCGAGCCAGCTATTGTTGCTTTGCGCAAAGACGGCATCGTGGAACTGCGCATCGGCACGCAATCTAACGGGCAGGGGCATGTGACGGCCTATGCGCAGTTTGTGTCCGACCATCTCAATCTCGATCTTTCGCAAATCGAAGTGCGCCAAGGCGACACTGATGAATTGTCCGAGGGCGGCGGCACCGGTGGCTCCCGCTCAATTCCGCTAGGGGGTGTCTCCACTGCAAAGGCCAGTGAAATTCTCAAAGCCAAAATCCGCAAGATTGCGTCAGATGAATTGGAAGCAGGGGTCGAGGACATAGAAGTGGAAAGCGGCTTTGCCCGTATCGTCGGCACTGACCGGCAAATCTCGTTTGCAGACATCGCCGAGGCCGCCAAAGACCCTGGAGATTTGATTGCCATCGGGGACGTTAAGCAGCCGGAGGGGACGTATCCTAATGGGACACATGTTTGCGAAGTCGAAATTGATCCTGAAACCGGCGAGACCAAAATCGTCAATTACAATGTGGTCGATGATTTCGGCGTGGTGGTAAACCCGCTGTTGCTTGCAGGGCAAATCCACGGCGGGCTGGCGCAGGGCATCGGGCAGGCGCTTTATGAGGGGGTGAACTATTCGGCTGATGGCCAGCTGCTCACCGCAACGTTCATGGACTACAATGTTCCCCGCGCTGACCAAATGCCGGATTTCAAGTTTGGCACGCGCAATGTCCCGTCCACTTCCAATGCGCTTGGCATCAAGGGCGCTGGCGAGGCGGCAACAATTGGCTCAACGCCTGCGGTGATGAACGCCGTCATCGACGCGCTTTACCGTGCCCATGGCATCCGCCATATTGATATGCCCGCAACGCCGCTTAATGTGTGGCAAACCATCCAAGCGGCGAAAGCTTAAATTAAGTGACCGATACAACAGATCGTAAAGTTCACCGCCCGATGTTTGGCATTGCGCTTAAAATCGGCGCGGTGTGCTGCTTCATCACTATGTACACATTCGTCAAACTGGCCGGCCATGTGCCGCCCGGCGAAATTGTGTTCTTCCGCTCTTTCTTCGCGCTGATCCCCGTTATGGCATGGGTCTTCTGGAAAGGCGGCGGCCTCAAAGCCTTCAAAACCAAGGATCCGGTCGGGCACATTTGGCGCGGGCTGATTGGCGTGACGTCTATGGGCCTCGGCTTTTATGCGCTCACCGTTCTGCCACTACCAGAGGCCGTGGCCATTGGCTACGCCATGCCGCTGGTTACGGTCATCATGGGGGCAGTGCTGCTCAAAGAGCAAGTTCGTGCTTATCGCTGGGCCGCTGTTATCGTCGGGCTCATTGGCGTCATCGTCGTCTCATGGCCGCGCCTCACCATCTTTACCGATGCCAATGCCGCCTCGTATCAAGCAGGCTTCGGCGCAATTGCCATGCTCGGCTCCGCTGCCTTTGCCGCAGGTGCGATGATCCAAATTCGCCGCCTGATCGGCAAGGAGCCAGCCATCACCATCGTAATATATTTCACCGTAATTTCGGCGTTGATGTCCTTTGTCAGTCTGCCATTCGGCTGGATTATCCCGAGCCAAACGCAAATGCTATTTCTCATCGGCACAGGCCTCATTGGCGGTATCGGCCAAATATTGCTGACCTCATGCTATCGCTACGCGAATGTTTCCACCATCGCGCCGTTTGAATATGTCTCGCTGATACTCTCGCTCACAATCGGTTATTACCTTTTCGATGATGTTCCGACAGTGCAAATGCTGGTTGGCGCGCTTATCGTCGTCAGCGCGGGGCTGTTCATCATCTGGCGCGAACATCGCCTTGGGCTGGAGCGCAAACGCGCCAAGGAAGCGCAGAGTCTCTAACTTAGATGTTTCTTATCTTTCCTTCAATA
This sequence comes from Phyllobacteriaceae bacterium, assembly GCA_043744175.1. GTDB lineage: Bacteria > Pseudomonadota > Alphaproteobacteria > Rhizobiales > Rhizobiaceae > JANMEX01. The sequence continues at coordinate 10,194 of JAYTVD010000147.1, read as the reverse complement.
TTGACGAATGATTGGTTGCATAATGGGGAGAATATTTTAGGGTAAGTTGCGGGGGCGCGAAGTGAGGCAATGTGAAAGCATTTTCAAGTGAAGCGCTGAGTGGTATGATTGGCCAAATTTACGATTGTGCCATTGACCCGACCATATGGGTTCCAACTTTGAGCGCTATTCGCGATAAGTTGAATATGGCATACGTCCACATCAATTTCATGGACCAAAGCCTTTATATGGAGGGTTCAAATACCCAGCCAGGCATATTTCAGTCGCCATGGGATCAAAGCTGGATAGACCAGCTGCCGCTGTTTCTGCCAGAGATACCAGGGATAGAACACTGGGCAGCCCTCGAAATTGATGACTCTGTCACACAAATGCAATTGGTGCCTGAAAGCGAGTTCCATCAAAGCGTTATTTATCAGCAATGGGTAAAACCGCAAGATTTACGGGATTATTGCTACACGACATTGGCCAAGCGCGCGACAATGATGGGCTCAATCGGTGCAGCCAGCTATGCTTCACGCGATCTTATCAATGAGAATGAGCGTAATATATTACAGTTTTTGGCCCCCCACATTCGCCGCTCGCTGCTCATCAGCGGCATGTTGGATGAGGGCAAGTTGCAATTGCAGCTGTATCGTAAATTGCTTGACCGTATTGGCGCGGGCGTGATGATCGTCGGGCAAGATGCGCAGCTTGTTTATGCCAATGAAATCGCCGAAAACCTTCTATCGCAGGGGCAAACACTAACCGTTCGGCAAAACAAAGTGACCACCTTGTCTCCGCCTAGCACCAAAGGATTAAGAGAAGCACTCGACCGTGCCTGCACGGAAACCGACACCGCTATTGGCAACTTTGGCAATGGCATTCCGCTCACAGGCACGGATGGCTCTGTAGCTGTTTGCTACGTTTTGCCACTCGGCAAATCAGAACGACGCCGCGAGCTAGGGGCGGGGCTGGCAGCAATTTTTGTCACGACAAAAAGTTCCGGAATCCCGCCAGCGCTGGAAGTTTTGTCCGCTCTCTCAGGTATGACATCTCGCGAGGCTCGCATTGCGCTGATGATTGCCGATGGCCAATCGCCTAACGACGCCGCTCAGGCCTTGGGCGTCAGCGTGAATACCGTGCGTACCCACCTTGCCCATATCTTTGAGAAGTCCGGCGTGAACAACCAGATGGGATTGGCTAAGTTCATCGGCGGGTTGAGCCTGCCAGCCGCGCAGAAGGCGACATGATTGGAATCATAGAAGGTAGGGGCAGCAATTATGAGCCATTATTCACAAGAGGAACTCAGCAATGTCATCGGCCAAATATACGATTGCGCCATTGATCCCGAGCTGTGGATGCCGACGCTGACAGGCATTCGCGACCGGATGGATTTGGCCTATGTTCATCTCCTCATTGTCAACAAACACTATGTCCGACTTGGCGATCATCCAGGAGAGATCGTTTTCCAAACCAGTTGGTCACAAGAATGGATGGCAGAGCTGAAGCTCTGGTATTCAAGGATGCCGGTCATTCCAGTCTGGATGGCTGCAGACATAGACGACCCGATGTCGCAATTGCAGGTCGACGATGAGGCCGAATTCAAACAAAGTCCTTTCTACAATCAGTGGGCCAAGCCTCAGAACTTACGCGATTATTGCCAAACGTCGTTGGTACAGCGCGATGATATGGGCGGTGCACTTGGCGCGGCGAGTTATAGTTCAAGGCATCTTTTCGATGAGAAGGACCGCACAACGCTGCAATTACTCGCCCCGCATCTGCGCCGCGCCATGCTGATCGGTGGTATGCTGGATGAGGGTCGCTATGTTTTACAGCTCTATCGCGACCTCATGGATTCAATCGCCAGCGGCATTATGATTGTCGCAGCGGATGGCAAATTGGTTTTTGCCAATACTGCGGCAGACAAATTATTGTCGCAAGGCAAGAGCCTCACTGTGCGCCATAACAAGCTTGTCCCGACATCATCGCCGCATGCCAAAGGCTTGGATGAGGCGCTGGCCCGCGCCTGTTCCGGTATCGATATTGATCTTGGTCTGCGCGGCAATGGCATACCTCTGCCCGGAACAGACGGTTCATCCGCCGTGTGTTACGTCCTGCCGCTCGGAAAATCCGACCGCCGCCGCGCCCTGGGTCCGGGTTTGGCAGCGGTGTTTGTCTCAACAAATGCCCAAGGCATCCCGCCAGCCGTCGAATGCTTGTCCGCTCTTTCCGGTATGACCTCGCGTGAGGCACGCGTTGCGCTAATGATTGCGGCTGGCCAAACACCCACCGAAGCCGCCCACGCATTGGGCGTTAGCGTGAACACTATTCGTACCCATCTTGCCCACATTTTTGAAAAAGCTGGCGTGAATAACCAAATGGGTCTGGCCAAGTTCATCGGCGGTCTCAGCCTGCCTGTCATGATCGCCGAAAGCTAACCTGATGTGAAATAAACCCTTGGTCAATTTCTTGGACTGGCGGTGGCCACCAGCGCGGGTTTTACTGGCGATGATTATTTGCGGCCCCGGGGAATACACTGCAAACTGGTCTCGACGCACTCGTTTTGACAGCCAAAATGTAAACTGGGTTTGCAGTTTTTTTCTGGCGCAAAGCGAGTGCAAACTTCGCGGTAAAGCCACCCGCGTTGCTCGCAGTGCATTTTTGCCAGCATGGGGCTGTATTTTATTTCGTGGTTGCGTCTGGCGGCGGGTTCAGCAAGTGAGCCCGAGATTGCCAGTCCAAGGACGATTGCACTAGAAATAATGGTGGTTGTCCGCAGCGGTTTCATTTTGATGCTCCCTGTTATTTGTCCGGCGTCTAAACAATGCGTCGCCAAATTTGTTTACATACACAGGTTGAGGCATATTTTTTTGCTTGTACTCATTGATCTCAATGATGTGGCGCATCAAATTTGTGTCTAGTCCTTTAGTTGTGATGACCGACAGGGGCAGTTCGGTTGTCATACAAAATATACTGAAGGCTAGCTGCCGCACACGCTGCAAACAATTGAAGTTTTGCTGGAACCGGTCCGGGTCTCCATGGCGAAGTCGTGGCTGTCTATGCCTTGCACCGGAGGGACTGACATGCGCCGCATCAACGATTTCAAAGGCTACAGAACAACACTTGAGTACGACCCTGAAACAGGCGCGTTTGTAACGCGCAAATTTCCAGAGGGATTCAAGGAACAACCTCAGAAAATTGAGGCCGAAATTATCCCATTGCCGCAGACCATGCCAGAACCGCAAAAAGCACGGATGGCAGGGTAACCGGTCATGGAATCCGCGACGATTTTGGTCATTTTGGCCTGTGCGATGGCCACTGCCTTGCTAAATTGCGGCTTGCGCAACGAGGAAGATCCGCTGGCTGCCGCGTTTATGGTGGCCATTGGCGGCGCGGTCGTGGCGCTACCAACACTATGTTTCGTGGGGTTACCCGATGCCACGAGTGCGCCCTATTTGGCTATATCAACAGTTTTGGGCTGTGTTTACTGGATCGTTCTCGGCAGGGCCTATGCAGCTGGCGAGGTCGGGCTGATCTATCCGCTTGCCTACGGCAGTGCGCCAATTTGGATATTGATTCTGAGCACCATGGTCTTTCAGGAGACTTTACCTCCAAAAGTCTTAGCCGTTATCCTGCTTATTTCGATAGGCCTCTTGATAGTCCTTTTTTCAAGCGCTGATAGATCAAAGCTGTTGGATCGCAATGTGTTTTTGCGTAGCGCCAGCGTAACCATCATCATATGTGCCTACACGTTGTGTGATGCGCTCGCCGTGCGCACGATTGGAAACCCAGTCGGTTATACGATATTTCTCTACGCCAGCAGCGGCACAGTTGTGTTTATCTACGCATTAGTTTTTCACAAAAAACGCCTCACAAAAGCATTCGCCAACAACCATTATTTGGGTCTGCTTTGGGGCGGTATTTCGCTCGTCAACTATTGCGGTGAGCTTTGGGCTATGACGCGCGCGCCCGTGGCGCTTGTTGCTGCGCTTCGCGAAACCAGTATCTTATTTGCAATTGTCATCGCCATTGTCTGGTTGCGCGAACCCGTAAGGCCCGGGCGCATTGCAGGTGCAGGCGTAGTAGCCTTCGGGCTTGTTCTCATGAGGCTGAGCTAACATGCGTGCGAACTATTGGCGGGTGGATAGCATTAAATTTTCCTTGAAAACATGCCCGAAAACAGGCGCATTCATCGCTGTCCCCGCACCGGACGTTAAGACCATGGCTCGCATAAACCGACAGAAGCGCAAGGCAAAGTGTCAAAAATCAGATCAAAAACGGACGGTTGATGGCGGAAATTGCCGAGTTACAAAATAGCGCTACAGACTTAACAATCCCATGTCCTTGGCACGTACTTTCAAACTCAGCAAATCCCGCCATGCCAATTTCTTCTGCGCTGGCTGGCGTAGCAGATAGGCCGGATGTAACATTGGCAGGGCCGGAATGGTCCGCCCGTTCGCCATAGTCCATTCGCGCCAGATGCCACGCATTTTCAATATGCCATCAGGGCCGGGCAAAAAGCTCTTGGCCGAAACGCCGCCGACAAATATCAGAATATCTGGGTTCACCAACTCAATCTGCCGCTCAATAAACGGCCGGCAGATTTCGGTCTCTATCGCTGTCGGGGTGCGGTTGCCGGGCGGGCGCCAATAGATAACGTTGGCTATATACACGTGGCCGCGATCCAGGCCGATGGCACCCAGCATCCGGTCCAGCATTTGCCCAGCTTTGCCGACGAACGGCTTACCTTCCAAATCCTCATCCTTACCCGGCGCTTCTCCAACCAACATGATTTTCGCCAGTGGATTGCCATCGGCAAACACAAGGTTTTTAGCTGTAAATTTCAGACTGCACCCGTCAAACGTTAGCAGCTTGTCGCGCAACGCCTCAAGCGATGGCGCAAGCCGCGCATCGTCCCGCGCACGCGCGGCCGTTGCCTCATCCGGAACCGCAGTGCTTGAAGTGGCAACCATTGGTCGCGGGCGCGGCGCGTCCGCCAATTGACCCAGCACGGGCGCGACAAAACCCTCAGCCTGCGCAACAATGGGTAGAGCAACCAGCCGGTCTTGCGGCGCTTCGTCAAGCGCAAAGTCCAGCCCCGCGCTTTGATAAAAGCGCAGAATATCGGCTATGTCAGAGCGATTGAGCGGGGTTTGCATAAATCCACCTTAGCCGCCCCGCGCCGCGCCCGCAAACCCAAACTATAACCGCGCACAGCTATTGCCTGAATATTGACGTTTACGTCAAATGTCGGTAACTTTGCTATCAGGTTAGAGAATGTCGCATTCTATATTGCCGCCTCATGCGTTACGGGTTAGCCATAGATGCAATAATGGTTTTACGGATGGCAAGTCCATCTGCTTGGGAGAACAATATGGCCGAGACACTTCCGGAACGCGAGAGCATGGAATTTGACGTGGTGATCGTAGGGGCGGGCCCGGCCGGTCTCTCCGCAGCCATCCGCCTAAAGCAAATCAATCCGGAGCTTTCGGTCGTGGTCTTGGAAAAAGGCGCGGAAGCCGGTGCCCATATTCTTTCGGGCGCAGTGGTGGATCCAATTGGTATCGACCGCCTGCTGCCGGGCTGGCGCAATGAGGCGGATCATCCGTTTAAGACCGAAGTGAAAAAAGATGTGTTCATGGCGCTCGGGCCTGCCGGTTCGGTGCGCCTGCCAAACTTCGCCATGCCGCCGCTTATGAGCAATCATGGCAATTTCATCGTCTCGCTCGGCAATGTCACCCGCTGGCTGGCGACAAAGGCCGAAGCGCTCGGCGTGGAAATCTACCCAGGCTTTGCCGCCACTGAAGTTTTGTACGACGATAACGGCGCGGTGCGCGGTGTTGCTACGGGTGACATGGGTATTGAAAAGAACGGCGAGCCGGGTCCGAATTTCGCTCGTGGCATGGAGCTTCTCGGCAAATATGTGCTGATAGGCGAGGGCGCGCGCGGCTCGCTTGCCAAACAAATCATCACCAAATACAAACTCTCCGAAGGCCGCGAGCCGCAGAAATATGGCCTTGGCATCAAGGAACTGTGGCAGGTGAAGCCCGAAAATCACCAGCTCGGCCTCGTGCAACATTCGTTCGGCTGGCCACTGGATATGAAAACAGGCGGCGGTTCGTTCCTCTATCATTTGGAAGATAATCAGGTCGCCGTCGGCTTCGTGGTGCATTTGAACTACAAGAACCCGTACTTGTCACCGTTTGACGAATTTCAGCGTTTCAAAACCCATCCGGCAATTGCCAAGACCTTCGCAGGCGCAAAACGCCTCGCCTATGGCGCACGCGCCATCACCGAGGGCGGCTATCAATCCGTGCCGAAACTATCTTTCCCCGGCGGCGCATTGATTGGTTGCTCAGCAGGCCTCGTCAACGTGCCGCGCATAAAAGGCTCGCACAATGCCGTGCTGTCCGGAATGTTGGCCGCCGACAAAATCGCCGCCCGCATTAGCAATGGCTGCGCCAACGATGAGCCGATAGAAATCGAGCAAAGCTGGCGCGATAGTGATATCGGAGCTGACCTTAAAAAGGTGCGCAACGTCAAGCCGTTCTGGTCCAAGTTCGGCCTTGTCGGCGGTGTGGTTTTGGGCGCGGTTGATATGTGGCTCAACCAAATAGGCCTCACCGGACTGTGGACTTTGAAGCACGGCAAGACCGACGCGGCCTCGCTCGAACCAGCATCTAAGTTCAAACCAATTGCCTATCCAAAGCCTGATGGCGTGCTGACATTTGACCGTGCATCGTCCGTGTTCCTTTCCAACACCAACCACGAGGAGGACCAGCCGGTGCACCTGCAAGTGCTCAATGCTGCGCTGCAAAAGTCCTCCGAACTCGGCGTCTACGACGGCCCATCCGGCCGCTATTGCCCCGCCGGCGTTTACGAGTGGGTGGAAAAAGACAATGAAAAATCGCTAGTCATCAACGCCCAAAACTGCGTCCATTGCAAAACCTGCGACATCAAAGACCCGAACCAAAACATCAACTGGGTACCGCCACAGGGCGGCGAAGGGCCAGTTTACCCGAATATGTGACCAAGACTCTTCCTCCCTCCATTTCTTCAATGGGCAAGGGTAGTGCCAGAAGCCTCTCGCTACAATTTCTTAGCAATCCCCGCGTCCTTCAATATACCGTTGGCAGTATGACGGCTTTTCAAATTTCGCGGCACAATTAACAGCAGCCCCGTATCGCGGGACTGCCATTTCTCATGTGAACCTTTTGCATTTTCTAAATAGCGATAGCCTGCATCAGCTAACAACGCGGTCACAAAATCCCTTGGCCACGATTTAGGCCGCTTTGACATGAGGCGCGGGGCGCTGCCAAAGTATGGCTGGAGCCCATTCTTTGATGGATTTCGTCGCCATATCTGGTGCAGAAATATGGTTCTCCAATATCAACTCAACAGCGTGCTCGTGCATCACAGCCTCAAACTCATCAAGAGTTTCAGCCTCAATATGCAGCCCAATAATGTCGCTTTCAGAAATGAAAACCTGAGCCTCTTCATCCCAAAGCGCTTTAACGCTAAACGTCCGCTTCACTTGGTTGACTCCTTCATTGGTACCGAAGAGCTATCGTACATTATGTGGTGCTTAAAAAGTCAATTTTAAGTGCAGGAAGTGAGTGCGATGATGTTACCGCACAACACTCACAATCACGAACCCGTTCCCACCGCGTCCGCCGATGCCGCCGCTCGTGACCCCCGCGCCGCCGCCGCCGCCGCCAGAACCGAGCGCTGCATCGCCGCCATTGCCGCCAAAAACTGTGTTGGATGCGCCGCCGCCTGTGCCGCCGCTGTAGGTGAGGGGTAGTTCCAGCGCAAAACCATCGGCGCCGCGATTGCCGCCTGCAAGGCCGCCCGAAATGGTCGGGCAAAAGCCGCCGCCCACAATGCCGCCGCCCGCAAAGTCTGCGGATGTGGAGCCAGCCCCGCTCGCCCCACCGCTAACGGGAATGCCTGCATTGCCGAAGGTCATCCCCGTACCTGCCGCGCCTGCTATGGCTCCGCCAGCGGCTCCGGCCTGTCCGGCCATCGAGACGAAAACGCCCAGCCCTGAGTAGAGACATACGGTGCCCACAACGATCACGCCCGCTGCGCCAGCCGCGCCGACAGTCGCTGCTGATCCCGTGCCGCCCGGCCCGCCGCCGGATGCAGAGAGAAGCAGTGCGGCGACGGCGGTCGATTGCATAAACGACACAAACGATGCGCCGCCTGTACCCGTACCGCCCATGCCGGGCGAAATATACAGTGTATCCGGCAATAGATTGGCGGGCACGATAATGCGGCTCATCGCGCCGGAACCACCGCCGCCGCCGCCGCCGCGCGCCGTTCCTGCCGTGGCGCCGAACCCATTGCCACCCGCGCCGCCAGCACCGCAAACGATGAACTCAATCAGCGATGCGCCGCTGGGCTTAGTCCATGTGTGCCAAATGCCAGTGCCGATGCTATCAAACTTTTGGGACAGTGATTGATCACGTGGCAGATGAAAGGGAAATGTCATTAGTAATCACCCCCAACGCCAGAAACTGCATAGCCGCCCGCCACTGCCGTCCCGAGCGTAACGTGCACGCGATAGCCAGCTGGCAGGGCCAAGTTCACCGGATATTCAAACCCCGGCAGCGCCGCCACTTCCGTGTTGGTTGTAGCGGGAAGCGAGATTTCATCAAATAATGTGTTGTTCGTCGCGGTCGTTGTTGCCCCGCCATTGTTAAGAAAAATGCGCATAACGGTGGCCACATTCGTGCCCTTCGGACGAATTTTAAGTTTCTGCAAAAAGCTGCCATTGGTGGCATCAGCGGTGAAAACCACATCCACAGTGCCCGTGCCATCCTTGGCGGTATTGGCCAAAGTAATCGCAGGCGCAAAGCCTACTTTGCCGATTTTAGAGAATATGGGAGAGAGATTGCCAGCCATGTGAAATGCTCCTTATGAGATGAATGCTGCGGCGCCAAGCGCCAGCGTTTTGCCAATTTGTGCTTGCGGATCGATGGTCCAAACCGTGCCGGAACCGGACACGGTGACGTCACCCTTGTCACCATCGCTTATGCCGCCGCCACCTGCAGGCGCAGCCCATGCGCCATCCGCCCGCAGGAAATTAGCCGTGCCGCCGCCGGAGGCTGGCGTAAAACCAGAAGCCCCGCTGGTAAACGCACCGTGGCTGTGGCCCGTGTCAGATTTTCCACTTAGCGCAGTCACTGTTGACGTCGAAATCGGCTTGTTGGCATCGCTGGTGTTGTCCACACTGGCGAGGCCAACCGCTGCTTTATCGAGCGTCTGCATAGTCTTATCGCCGCGCCAAAATTGCGCGGTTGTGCCTACAGTGATGCTTGGTTCCTTGGTTGAAAGTGCAGTGACAAGCCCCGCCACATCAGCCTGCGCATGGGTGTGCGTCGCAGCGGCATAGGAGCCCGCCGCTTGTTTGCCATTCAGTGCAGTCTGCAAATCGCTCTGCGCGGAAAGCGTACCAGTGATCCCGCCCCATGCCGAACCACCGCCGCCTGCAGGCGCAGCCCATGAGCCATCAGCCCGCAAAAAGTTCACCGTACCGCCACCGGATGCAGGCACAACGCCCTTGGCGCTGGTGGTGAATGTATCGAGCAGGGCGGTCACTTGGCTACCGCTCAAATCTTCCGGATCGCCCGTACCCGCAGTTGCGCGGCCCTTGATGTGAGCGGTAGCCATGTCGCCGAGCGCCGCGTTGCCAATGGAATTATTGGTCAGCGTCACCAGCGCGGTCGTTTTATCAACTTTGATGGCCTCGTTCCAGCTCGAGCCATTGGCGCTGACCTTCAGGTGAAAATCATCATCGCCGGTGAGGCCAAATTCTGCGCGTCCGGAAAATGCGGTCTGGAACAAATGCGAGGCCGTATCGCCTGGCAACTGCTTGCTGAGCTTGATTTGAATATCGCCATTGCCGCCGTCGCTCACGTTAGTGGCGATGAACAGCGCAGCATTGGAGCGCACGGCAAGGCGGTTGAAACTATCGGCATTGGTGTTGATACCCAGCGTCGATAAATCAATCGCGTCGCCCAGTGCTTTCCATGCGGATTGGTCATAAACCACCAGCTTTGCCGTTGCCGCATTCAGCGCAACGATACCCTGCCGTGGCGGCACAAAGCGCCAGCCGACATCGGAGTTAAACGCAATATTCCCCGCCTGCCCAAACCACGCGCCGGTGGGCGATGAACCCACCACATAAGCATCGTCAATCTGCGCCGTCAA
>JAYTVD010000146.1:0-16643 GCA_043744175.1 Phyllobacteriaceae bacterium | reverse complement strand
GTGCAGGACTTGGCTATCCAGCGCTTTTGTATACGCCGCAGCGATTATATCCAGTCAGTGCCAGGTATTAAACAGAGGCTGTTGCACCTTTTGGAAGGCGGCCTGCCAAGTGGACCCGAAGACCAGCTTTGCCGGTTGCTTTATGAACTGGGCGTTTATGCGCGCACGGATGCGACATATGCGGCTCGTCATATCTCGCTGTTTGAGCGTCAAGTGGCAATCTATATCGGTGTGCTGGAGGCTGGCGCGGCGACGGGCGTTTTCACACTTTCTCAGCCGAGCGATATGATTGCCCGCTCATTGGTGCTGTTGGAAGATGGAATGGGGCTTCACCTGGTTAATCTGGTGCCAGCGATTTCGCGCGGTGAGGCCGTGGATATTTTGGTGAGCTATGCACAAGCGGCAACGGGTTGCCGCCTGCGGGATTAGACATTGTTGAAATGAGGACAACATGAGCAAAACTTTGGCGGCTGGCGATGCCCACATGAACACACCTTCGGGCAAGACAAGAGCGCGTGGACTTGGCGTTTCATTTGATGGGGTTCCCGGTGTCAACAATGCCATCACCGATGTTCCAGGCGTGGCTGTTGGCTATGTCACTCTGGTTTCCGGCTCGGGGAAAATGACAATCGGCGAAGGGCCGGTGCGTACAGGCGTGACGGCTATATTGCCGCGCGGGCGCGACGGCGTTGGCATATCCTGTGCGGCAGGTGTTCATTCGTTTAACGGCAATGGCGAGATGACGGGCTTTTCATGGATTGAAGAGGCGGGCAGCCTTTCCATGCCCATTCTCATTAGCAACACCCATGCCATCGGCCCGATCCATCGCGGCACAATCGACTGGGTGGTGAAGAACAGACCGGAGGTTGCCAATCAATGGATGCTGCCGGTGTGCGCGGAAACATGGGATGGCTATCTCAACGACATTAACGGTCCACATGTGACGACCGCTCATGCAGTTGCCGCTATTGAGGGCGCGGCGGAAGGGCCGATTGAGGAAGGTTCCGTGGGCGGGGGAACGGGCATGAATTGCTATGCCTTCAAAGGAGGTTCCGGCTCCGCATCGCGTGTTGTTTCCTATGGCACACGCGACTACACGGTCGGCGTTTTCCTGCAGGCCAACTTTGGCTCGCGCCATGAGTTGTTCATTTCGGGCGTGCCCGTGGGGCGTGACTTGCCCAACCCGATGGAAGATTTCTTCATGGGCCGCGCGGCGGGCGCTGGCTCGTGCATCGGCATTGTCGCAACAGACGCACCTCTGCTTCCCGGCCAATGCAAAGCGCTGGCGCGGCGCGTGCAGCTTGGCTTAGCGCGCACCGGCACAGCGGGTTCGCATTTTTCGGGCGATATTTTCCTTGCCTTTTCAACTGCCAACCCAGACGCCTTGAATGGGCGCTTTCCGGACGGCCCGCCGGACGAGACAAGCTATAGTCACATGGAATTTCTGCCATGGGGCCGCATGGATGATTTCTACACCGCCGTCGTGCAAGCGGCCGAAGAATCCGTTCTCAACGCACTGATCGCCAACAGCGATATGGTGGGCCGCGATGATAACCTCAGTCCAGCACTGCCGCATGACGAGGTGAGAAAAGCGGTCGGTTGAGGGGGGGGCTCACACCCAATCCGGCGTAACTTTCCTAGTAATTTCAATTTGCTCAATTGGGTTGGAGCGCTGCAAACACGAGGGCCAACCGGCAGGCGCGAAGTGGGTTTAGCGAAAGCGCATGGTTCGTGGATATGACGCGGGCGATCAAGGCGAAATTGAATTCGGCTGACACAAAAAAGTGCCGACGAAGCAGCTGTCGAATTTCGTGATTAAGCTCATGGGGCCGTTCGACCCATTGGCACGGCGCATTGTGCCGAACTTTGGTCGTCAGGTTGAGATGAATAACAGCCGGACGCGCAAAGCGCAGGGGATGATGTTTATTCCCGGGAGTGAATCCTCTCCGGCCATGGCGCAGAGTTTGGTGGATAATGGGCTTGTGTGAGGTTGCAAGACTTAGGTTCAGATACGCGCGGCTTGGAGCGCGAATGGCACAAGGGATAGTCGTTTACCGCTGCTGGTGAAGTTAGAAAATTTGTTTATGGTGCGGTCGCGAAACGAAAGTTTTTGCCTAATTTTTGATATTTAGAATTTATTGCGGGAACCATTCCAGAGAATAACCGTTTTGCTTCTGTGAATTTGGCCGGCTTCGACCCCCCGAAGTGCCAGCAAATTTAAACAGGAGTTACCCCCATGAAAAAGATTATTACTGCAACCGCCATCGCAATGTTGTTCTCGGTAAGCGCTTTTGCACAATCCAGCGCGCTGGATGTGCGCAAGACATTTTCGACTATGGCTGGCGATGATGTTTCGATCGTTGACATGTTCATGGATGAAAATGGCAAAGACCGCGATGATGCCGACTTCCAAATGCGCATGACAAAGATGACGCCTGAGCAAGTGAAGATGGCGACAAAGGCATGCACAGATGCCGAGCAGCAGAAGGTTGCCTTCTCGGACATGGTAATGAGCCGTTGTAAGACTATTACAACACCTAAGTAATTTGGTCTTAGGAACCAAGAAAGCCCCGGTATATCGACCGGGGCTTTCTTATTTTGTGAAATTGAAGGCGTGATGACGCGGCCATCAGCGGGATGCCGACCGCGCCTGTGACGAAGTTCACATCGTTACGAGAACGCGGTAGCTGGCGAGCTCAGTGGCGTTTGGTTTGATAAAAATTGGAACTCCCGGCCTCTATTCATTTTTGGTGCCCCCGCGAGGCTTGCCAGTGTAGTCCGATGCTAAATATCATCGGCTTGGCGATAGGTGCGCATTATTATTAAATTTGTTAGCAATTTCTGTTGGGTATTAGTTTTTGAACATATAAAGGCCGTGATGGTGGCAGGTTGAAATTTATCTGCGGTAGGTATTTTTGGGTGCGATTTCAGTATGGCTTTGCTAAACGCGATTTCTTCTTGGCGGGACAGATTCAAACTGCATGGAAAACTTCCTGCAATCGCGATGTTTGTGGCCGTGAATGAATGGTTTACCGGTTATGCCATCGGGGCTGTTGGCGTTGCTGGTTCATGGCTAACGTTTTTGTATTTTGGTGCCGGCCTATGGGCTATTGCGAGCTTAGCGTTGGGGCGATACCCGATTGATATTCCTTATGCCGCTAGGCCGTTTGTACTGGCATGCCTATTTTTTGCATTCGTGATGATTGGCACTAGTTATTACGCCAGCGGAAGGGCAGGCGCTGTGCTGGCGCTGGGGCAAAATGCGGCGCTGCTTTTCGTGGGCTTGCTTATATCGCGCTATAAATATTCATTGCCGCATCTCTCAGTGGTGAAGCTGATTGACTATGCCGGCGTTGGCGCCTTGCTGGGCTGCGCGCTGGGCCTGTTGCAAGTGTTTTGGTCGGGTGAAGACGCATCTGGCGGGGCTGGCAACGCGTCCGTATTTGGCTTTGTGATGGCAATCTTGGCGGTGTTATCGTTGGCCAATCTCTCTGACGAGCGTACGTCCAGAAAATGGCTGGCGATCATGGGTTTTTCGGCGGCAATGATTGGCATATTGCTATCGCAAACCAGAACGCTTTACCCGCTTGTGCTTATATTGCCCGTCACTTACATCTTGTTCCACTATAAATCCTCGGTCAAAATTACATCGTCTCAACTCATTGTTGCCGCTCTTCTGCTGGGTGGCACAGGGGTCTATTTCGGACCGAAAGTGGCGGCGCAGTATTCATTGGCAAAAACAGAAATTGATATGGCACAAGATGGGGACAATCAATCTTCCATCGGGGTGCGCATAGCGTTGTGGGCGGCCTCGTTTGCGGCCATCGAAGTGCAGCCCGTAACTGGCTACGGTCAGCTGAAGAAAATGGAAGCAGTCAGAAAATATTTGCCGGACAATCTCAAATATTTTGGTGCAACGCATGTGCACAATGCCTACATTGATAGCACAGTGGCAGGCGGAGTTTTCGCGGGATTGGGCTTCTTGGGAATATTGTTTACGCCGCTATTGCTGTTGCGCCGTGGGTCCGGTTCGGTGCCGACGGACGTCTATCGCTATTCCGTTGTTGGCATTTGCTGCGCAGGTGCGCTGAATAGCACAATGAACCTGCTCTTTACGCAAGACTTGATGACAGTGATTTTCCTTTTTCCACTCGTGGTGCTAGCAGCAAATTCCACCCCCTAGATTCTCGTGAAGGGTTATTGTGCGGGAAGTTCCGCCAATTTCTTTTGCGCTTGAACCAAGCCGTTATCTGCTGCGCTTTGAATGAGTTTACGCGCGGTGGCAGGATTGTACTCACTAAATGCCTTGTTCAAATAAAGTAGGCCTAGTTGGAATTTGGCACTATCATTGTCTTTCTGTAACTCCTCAGAAAACAAAAATTTTGCCTTCGCTAGATCTTTATTTACATATATGCCTGAAGCATAATATGTGCCAACATAATATACAAAATATTTATTTTTATAAAAATACCCTGTGTTTTCCATAAGGTAAACACCAAGTAAATTTGCATTTTTGTTGTTTTTGTACTTCAACAGACTTAAAAATATACTTTGGTTTTCACTTGGACCATATGCTGCTCGTGTTCTATCCGCCAGCACCCTCAAGTCCGCATCGCTGAGCCCTATGGCTAATGCCGCTAAATCCGCAATTGCCGGTTCAAGGTTTCGTGGTTGGTGTATTGTTTTAAAAAATGACAGCACATGGTTTTTCGTGTCCGTGGCGACCAAATATTTTATGCTCATCGCAACAACAAGTGTCAGCGCAATAGAGATATTGATGAAGATAGAGAGCGGCTTTTTTTCAAAAATCATAATGTCTTTTCTAGCGGAGGTTAGGTGAGAGCTTGATCTCACTCTCATGCTTGCACAACTTTAGCGTAGCTTTCCGCTTTTATCACGTAAATTTTAAGGGCGGCTTGTGGGCGTCACTTTGGGCGATTCTGTGGCGCTGGAAGACAAAGAAGTAGCGAATTTTGATGTTGCTTTCGCGCGCGCCGATGGTGAAATTGGGGGGGGTAAATATTAAATTCTGCTATCCAAAGATGAGTAAGTGCATTGCTGGAGCGTTGCTTGAGTTCATTTGGATATTTTCTTGGTGCTTTAATGGCAGGTATGGTGTTTTTGAACGCCTGTCAGTTGCTCATTCGCGACTGCTATTTCTATTATCGCAACGGCTTCGACTTTTCTCAAAATCCTGAATTTAGTGCCGGGTACTGGGGGACTGTTGATACAGATATTGAACGTGCGAAGCCAATGGGTTTTGTCGGGCGACTATGCTTTGCCTATCCGTTTCTGTTAATTATGTCGGGACCGATTGGTTATTCTTGCCTTGTGCACCTGTTGCAAATTTTGGGCTGAAATCGCTCACCCCCAATCCAGCACAACCTTTCCGCAACTGCCTTGCTTCATCAGCTCAAACCCCGTTGCATAATCTGCCGCCTTCATCCGGTGGGTAATCACCTTTCTCACGTCCAGCCCTGATTGCAGCATGGCGATCATTTTGTACCAGGTTTCGAACATTTCGCGGCCGTAGATGCCTTTGATTGTGAGGCTTTTGAAGATGACGCGGTTCCAATCTACGGGGACGGGGACGGCGGGGATGCCTAGCATGGCGATTTTGCCGCCCATGATCATGCGGTCCACCATTTGGTCGAAGGCTTTGGGTGCGCCTGACATTTCTAGGCCTATGTCGAAGCCTTCCACCATGCCGATGCGGTGCATGACGTCGCTCAAGTCTTCGGAGGCGACGTTGACGGTGACGGCGTCGCAGACTTGGTTGCAGAGTTCGAGGCGGTAATCGTTCACATCCGTAATGACAATGTTTCTGGCGCCAACGTGGCGGCAGACTGCGGCGGCCATGATGCCGATGGGACCGGCGCCGGTGATGAGCACATCTTCGCCGACGAGATCAAACGACAAGGCAGTATGGACGGCGTTGCCGAGCGGGTCTAAAATGGCACCGATTTCATCATCGACTTCCGGTGGCAGATGGATGGCGTTAAACGCCGGGATTTTGACAAATTCTGCAAAGGCACCTGGCACATTGACGCCAACGCCCTGCGTTTCGGGGTCCAAGTGAAAATGTCCGGCGCGTGCCATGCGGCTTTTCATGCCGATGAGATGGCCTTCGCCTGAGACACGGTCTCCGACTTTTACGGTGCGGACGTGGCTGCCGATTTCAGCGACGACGCCGGCATATTCATGACCGACAATCATGGGGACCGGGATGGTTTTCTGCGCCCATGCGTCCCATTTCCAGATGTGCAAATCCGTGCCGCAAATGCCAGTTTTGTTGACCTTGATGAGGATTTCATCGGGGCCGATCTGCGGGACGGGTTCGTCGCGCATGGTGAGGCCTTCGGTGCGTTCGGTTTTGACGAGGGCTCGCATTTAGATCACTCCCAATTCTTTACCCGCCACAGTGAAGGCGGCTATGGCTTTATCAATATCGGCGCTGGTGTGCGCGGCGGACATTTGTGTGCGGATGCGGGCCTTGCCTTGCGGCACGACGGGGAAGAAAAATCCGGTGACGAAAATGCCCAGTTCATGCAGGCGCGATGCCATTTCCTGCGCCAATTTTGCCTCGCCCAGCATGACGGGAATGATGGGATGCTCGCCGGGTAGGAGCGTGAAGCCAGCGGCGGCCATGCCGGAGCGGAAGCGGGCGGCATTGGCGAAAAGCGTGGCGCGAAGGGCGTCGCCTTGGCTCGCCAGTTCGATGGCTTTGATACCGGCGGCGGCGATTGCCGGGGCGAGCGCGTTGGAGAAAAGATAGGGTCTGGCACGCTGGCGCATGAGGGCGACGATGTCGCTTGAGGCCGCGATATAGCCGCCCATCGAGCCGCCCAGCGCCTTGCCGAGCGTGCCGGTGAGGATGTCGACTTTGACGCCAGCGCGGGCAGGCGTGCCTGCGCCCTTAGAACCGATGAACCCTGTTGCGTGGCAGTCATCAACCATGATGAGGGCGTCGTATCTGTCTGCGAGTGCGCGGATGGAGACGAGATCGGCGAAGTAGCCATCCATGGAAAACACGCCATCGGTGACGATGACAACGCGGCGGGCATTGGCGGCGCGGGCGGCTTTTAGCTGGGCTTCTAAGTCATCCACATTGCCGTTGGCATAGCGGTATCTCGCGGCTTTTGAGAGGCGGATGCCGTCTATGATTGAAGCGTGGTTGAGGCTGTCTGAAATGATAGCGTCTTTATCGCCGAACAGCGGCTCGAACACCGCTCCATTGGCATCAAAACAGGCGGCAAATGTGATGCAGTCTTCCATGCCCAGAAAGGCCGCGATATTGGCTTCCAGCGCTTGGTGCAGGTCGTTGGTGCCGCAGATGAAGCGGACGGACGCCATGCCTAAACCATGGGTATCGAGCGCAGCTTTGGCAGCGTCGATGAGTGCTGGGTGGTCGGCCAGCCCGAGATAATTGTTGGCGCAGAAATTGAGCATGTCGCGGCTATTGCCCACTTTGATATGGGCGGATTGTGGGCCAGTGATGGGCCGTTCGGTTTTCCACAGAGATGCGCTTTTGATGGCGGCGAGCTCTTCGGCAAGGCCTGGCATGGTACGGGATTGGGACATGGGGGCTCCGGCGCAATGTGAGTTGCAACTGTGCCGCCACTTGGCGGCAATAGTCAAACAGCGGACCGACGCAAATAGATGCTGCGGCGACCCGAGCGTTAAAGATTAATTTATAGTACTTTTGTCTCATTGGACAAATAACTAGCAAAATGCGAGAAAAATTTGCTATTTTTTAACACTTGTGCTTCAATTTGGAGCAATCGCAACGATTTTAATCGTTTTAAGTTCCTGTCCGCTTGTGAAAGCTGTGACTTGAAAAGGGCGGGGTGCTGCGGGGGCGGCAGCCCCGCCTCTTTTATTTCGGGGGTTGCTTAAGCCATTGCTCTCGTTAAACTGTCACAATGTTTGAAAGCCATAATAACAAGCACGGTATCAACTGCGATGTATTCACAGTGCTGGAAACAGCGCGGACACGCCATGCTGAACTCATGTTGCTCTGCGCACGTATCGGCTACAGTCCGCCTGTTTTGACTGTTTGAAAGTCACAAATTTCGGAGCAAAACAGGAGGCAGAAATGTCTTATCAGAACCATTCTTTAGAACAAATCCGCGCCATTGATAACGCGCATTATTTACATCCATTTACCGATCACAAAGACCTGCGGGCCGCAGGCGCGCGCATCATCACGCGGGCCAATGGCGCATTTATTTATGACAGCGAAGGCAATGAAATCCTTGACGGGATGGCGGGCCTTTGGTGTGTGAATATTGGTTATGGTCGCAAGGAACTGGCGGAAGTTGCCGCGATCCAAATGAATGAATTGCCATATTATAATTCGTTCTTCCGCTGTGCCACGCCTTCGCCCGTGTTCCTTTCGCAGCGCTTGGCGCAGATCGCCCCGAAGAACATCAATCAGGTGATTTACGGCTCGTCTGGTTCGGAATCCAATGACACGGCAGTGCGCCTCGTGCGCCATTATTGGGCGCTGATGGGCCAACCGAAGAAGAACCGCATTATCTCGCGCAACATGGCTTATCATGGCTCGACGATCACGGGCGCGTCGCTCGGCGGCATGTCGGGTATGCACGAGCAGCTTTATGGCGCGGTGCCGAACATTGTGCATGTGATGGCGCCTTATGCTTTTGAACTTCAGGAAAAGGGCGAAAGCGAGCATGACTTTGGTCTGCGCGCGGCGCGGGCGGTTGAGATTGCCATTCTTGAAGCGGGCGCG
The DNA here is from genome assembly GCA_043744175.1 of Phyllobacteriaceae bacterium. Classification (GTDB taxonomy): domain Bacteria; phylum Pseudomonadota; class Alphaproteobacteria; order Rhizobiales; family Rhizobiaceae; genus JANMEX01. The sequence continues at coordinate 7,891 of JAYTVD010000146.1, read as the reverse complement.
GAAAATGTCGCTGCGTTTATCGGCGAGCCGATTATGGGCGCTGGCGGGGTGAAAATTCCGCCGCAAAGCTATTGGCCGGAAGTGCAGCGCATTTGTAAAAAATATGACGTGCTGTTGATGCTGGATGAAGTAATTTCCGGTTATGGCCGCACGGGCGATTGGTTTGCCGCGCAATCCATGGGCATTGAGGCGGATACGATTACGTCGGCCAAGGCGTTGACCTCAGGCTATATTCCGCTTTCTGCATTGCTGGTTTCAGACCGGATTTCGTCTGTGCTGGTGGAAAAAGGCGGCGAGTTTAATCATGGTTACACTTATGCCGGCCATCCGGTGGCGTGTGCGGTGGCGCTGAAAAATCTCGAAATTATCGAGCGCGAGGGCATGATCGAAAACGTGCGTTTAGGGGTTGGTCCTTATTTTGCCAAGCGTTTGGCCGATACCATCGCGCATCACCCGATTGTCGGCGAAGCGCGTTCCTTCGGGCTTATGGGTGCGATTGAAATTGTGAAAAACAAAGAAACCCGCGAGCGCTTCCCCGGCTGGGTGGCTGGTTCGACGGTGCGCAATCATGCCGTTGCTAATGGCATGATGATGCGGGCGGTGTATGACACGATGATCTTGTCGCCGCCTTTGATGTGGAACAATGAAACTGTGGATTTGGCGGTTACGCGCATTATGAAGGCGCTTGATTTGGCGGAACTGGAGCTGCGGGCTTTGTAAGTTTGGAGGGGTCGCGAAATCGGCCCCATTTCATAAATAATTGGCTCAGCCTTGACGTGAGTTTTTCATGTAATAGTATAACATTTACACTGGTGTAGGTGTTTGCGATGAGACCCAATTTATTTGATGATAAGGCAACCATTAGCTATGCCGATGGTCTGCCACGGCGGGTGCCAGGTTATGCAACCCTTCATCAAATGGTGTCGCTGTTATTGGTAGAGCAGGTGCCTGTGGATGGCCATATTCTGATTTTAGGGGCAGGTGGCGGACAAGAACTGAAGGCGCTTGCAGAGGCACACCCCGGATGGTCGTTCGATGGCGTGGACCCTTCCGCTGAAATGCTCAGTCTTGCGAAAAAGGAAATGGGCGCTCGCGCATCAAAAATTGGCTTTTATGAAGGCTATATTGGTGATGCGCCAAGCGGGCCTTATGATGCGGCGACTGCCATTTTGATATTCCACTTTATTCCCATCAAAGAGCGGCTTGAAACACTGAAGCAAATTCGCCAGCGACTAAAGGCGGGCGCGCCGTTTGTGATGGTTCATCTTAGTTTTCCTCAGAGCGAGCCAGAAAGATCGGTCTGGATAGCACGCCATATGGCCTTTGCTGAATTAAATGGCGCAGCGCCGGCAAATCCTGCGATGGCTCAACAGGCGATGAGCAATAATTTGAACCTTTTGTCGCCAGAAGATGAAGTTCTGATGCTGACAAAGGCGGGATTTTCCAATGCGGCCATGTTTTACGCTGGATTGAGCCTAAAAGGCTGGGTGTCCTACGCTGCTTAGAGGGCGTTTGCGTATATCATCCCGCCTGTCTGCCCAGCCAGCCGAGCCAAGCCTTCTCGCTACCATTGAACACATTCAAATCAATATGACCGGAAACGCCTTTTGAAAGTCCTGTGCCGGAATATTGCCAGAATACCCAGTTGCGACCGGGATAGGTTTTGGTGGGGTGCGCGGCAACGGAGCGCAGCCAGAACGGATAGTCGGCAAATGCGTTTTGTAGATTGTCTTCGTAGAAATCCGGTGCGGTATAGATGATGGGACGCTGGCCGTAATAGGCTTCGAGCTTATCCATGAATGTCTTCATCTTTTTCAAGACGGACGCTTGGCTCGGGCGCTTTTTGCAACTGGATGTGTGATTCCACTCAACATCGATAACTGGCGGCAGGGCATTATTGGCCTTTGGCACATTACGAATGAACCAGTCAGCTTGTTGGCTGCCACTATTACACCAATAGAAGAAGTGGTACGCGCCGCGTCTTAAGCCTGCTTCGTTGGCCTCTTTCCAGTTCTTGCGGAACATCGGGTCGATATGGTCGCCGCCATCGGTGGCTTTGATATAGACAAAGTTTGCGCCTTGGCTGCGCAGTTTCTGCCAATTGATGTTGCCTTGCCAGCGCGAAATATCGACGCCGTGCACGGGGAAGGGCTTTGGCGATGCGCGGCCAAAGCTGATGGGTTTTGCATCACGGAATTTCGGGCCGTGAACGGTGGTGCGGGCGTAAGAAGCAACAGCAGGCTCGGCTATGGCTTCGGCTTGCGGTTCCGGCGGATTTTGGAGGATGATATCTTCAACATCCGGCTGGCGCACTTTTGGTTTGGAAACGATCATGGCCGCTTGCTCGACTTTGGCCTTTTGCGCGTGCTTGATTACTCGTGGCTGAATTTGAGCAACCTCAGCGAGCGCATAGTTTTCAACGATTTCCGGCTGCTGGCCAAGAACCGGCATTTGCGGCTCTTCATCCACTGACAAGGGCACTGGGGCTGGAAGGCGGCGAATTGAGGCGGTCGTTTCAAGCGATGGGCGTGGAATTTTCAAACCGTCAGCGGTTGTTTCTAGTCCTGAGCCGGATGTGGAGGTGCAGGCGCTGAGCGCAAGCAATGCTAACGACGAGCAAATAATCGAGATACGCATGTGAACCTGTACTCAAAACAACAAAGGAAACACGAAGCCGGACAACACACTCCCGACACGAAATTCTATTATTAACGGGAAATTACCAACAAATGCTGAATCAGATTTAATTTGTTGCAATTGGTTGTGACGCGCATTTCGGCGCTAGAGCACAGTGTGTTTTGATAGAAGCAGAACCTTTGCCCTCATTCTTTGATTTGTCGCGCTTTCCTTAAACGCTTGATGTTGTATCAAGCTTGTAAACGCTTTGATAAAGCGAAAACCGCGCTCTTCATTCAAGAAGAAACGCGGCTTGCCATCAATACGCTTGGCCCTTCGCGACGCAAAAACATTTGCGAAGGTTACTTGCTCCGGTACGCAATACCTGACCCGGAGCATTCAGCGGCCTTTAATCGCCGCCATGTGATGTTTTTAGCTGCACATCGTTACCACGCGGTTAGCAAGAGCTTAAGCAATGGTGAATTGCTGCATTATTTGGCAAAATATGAAAATTATTTATCGCCCGTCTGGTGATTTTTCTAGCATCTTGATAACGGATGAGAAATCTTTTGCTGCATGGCCTGCACGATTGAGCATTGCGTAGAGTTGTGCGGCCTGTGCTGCCATGGGCGTGATGGCTCCGGTTTGCAGCGCGGTTTCTTGCGCCAGCTTCAAATCCTTCAACATTAGGAGTGCTGAAAACACCGCTTTGAAATCATCATTGGCGGGGGAAGATGGCACAGGCCCGGGAACAGGGCAGTGGTTTGCAAGGCTCCAGCACTGGCCCGATGACGCGGATGCGACTTCATATAATGCTTCCGGCGAGAGGCCGAGATGGCTGGCAAGGACGAAGGCTTCGGCGACGCCGATCATAGAAATGCCCAAAATCATATTGTTGCAAATCTTTGCCGACTGTCCGTTGCCTCCCGCACCACAGTCTATGATGGTAGAGGCGATGTGGGCCAGAACGGGTTTAGCTTTGGCAATAGACTGCGGTGTACCGCCGACCATGCTGGTGAGCGCGCCCGACTTTGCCAGCGCGACATTGCCATTGACCGGCGCATCAACGGAAAAGTGGCCGTAATCATCGGCAATCGAATGTGCACTACGTGAGGCGACGACATCAATTGTAGAGCAGTCGATGAACAGACTGCCTTGCTGTGCCATGGGTGCGAGTTCGCCATATATATTGAGCACCTGCGTTCCGGTCGCCAACATGGTGATAATGATTTTTGCTTCCGCCAAAGCGGCTGTGCCGCTATGCGAAATTTCGATGCCGTTGGTTTTGGCAATATCACGGTTCTTGTCGATCAGGTCAAAGCCAATAACGCGGTGGCCGGCCTGAACTAGATTGGCAGCAATCGGGTTTCCCATGTTGCCTAGGCCGATGAATGCAATTGTTGCCATGATCTGTCCCTCCGCAATTGAATGCAGTATGGCCCAGCGAGCGGAAATGTCACTATCAAGTTGAACGAGGTCAATACCTATATTTTAGTGATTAATAACTTTCAGGAAGTGTCGCGGGCTGACTGGTAATCGCCGCCGTCCTGCGATAGCCAGAGCGAATGGCAAAAGCGATTATGTTGCAAGGTACGGGTTCGGATGTCGGCAAGACCGTGCTGGTGGCAGGGCTTTGCCGTCTGGCAAAAATGAAGGGGCTGCGGGTTAAGCCGTTTAAGCCGCAGAACATGTCCAACAATGCGGCTGTATCCGATGATGGCGGCGAGATTGGCCGCGCGCAGTGGTTACAAGCACTGGCCTGCGGTGTGCCGTCATCTGTGCATATGAACCCGGTGCTACTCAAGCCGCAATCCGAAAACGGTTCGCAGATTATAGTGCAGGGCAAAGTGTGGGGGCAGGCTAAGGGGAGAGACTATCAAGCGTTAAAGCCGAAGCTGCTTGGCGCGGTGATGGAGTCATTTGAAATTGTTAGCCGCGACGCTGACCTTGTGATCGTGGAGGGGGCGGGCTCACCCGCAGAAATTAATCTGCGTGCTGGTGATATTGCGAATATGGGTTTTGCCACGAGGGCCAACGTGCCGGTGGTGCTTGTGGGTGATATTGACCGAGGCGGGGTGATAGCCTCGCTGGTGGGCACGCACACAATACTTAGCTATGAAGACCGGGCGATGATCGTCGGTTACGTCATCAACAAATTTCGCGGCGATGTATCGCTGTTTGACGACGGGCTGAAATCCATCAAAGGTTTCACGGGCTGGGATTGCTTTGGCGTGGTGCCATGGTTGAAGGAAACTGGGCTGTTGCCACCGGAGGATTCCGTGGTGCTGGAACGGCGCGTGCGCATGGGCACGGGCGCTGCAACCATTGCCGTGCTGGTATTGGACCGCATCGCTAATTTTGATGATCTCGACCCGCTGGCGGCGGAACCTCATGTCGACCTTGTCTATGTAAAAAGTGGTGAGGCCATTCCCACTGAGGCCGCGCTTGTTATTATTCCCGGATCCAAATCCACGATTGCCGACTTGGTACGGTTGCGGGAAAATGGCTGGGATGAGCAGCTAAAAGCACATGTGCGACGTGGCGGCCATGTGCTCGGCATTTGCGGTGGCTATCAAATGCTCGGTGATAGTGTGAGTGACCCGCTCGGTATTGAAGGCGGCGCAGATAGGGTGGCTGGGCTCGGCCTGCTGAATGTTGATACGGTGATGGCCCCGGAGAAGACGTTGCGTAATACAAACGCGCATTCAGTGCAATTTAACCTGCCGCTCACTGGCTACGAAATTCACCTCGGTCGGACAGAAGGCGAAGACTGCGCAAGACCTTTTGCAAAAATAGCTGATAGATTTGATGGTGCTATGTCGCCAGATATGCGCGTCGCGGGGACATATCTGCACGGGCTATTCGCCTCGGACGGCTTCCGTACTGCTTTTTTAGGAGATATTGGTTTTGACGCGGGCGGAACAAACTATCGTAGCCAGGTCGAATCAAGTCTTGATGCGATTGCCATGCATTTGGATAGGTTGGGCCTTGGAAGCGTATTGGATGCGGCGAAATAGGTTCCAACCAGTTACAATGGTAAGGTGCGCCTGCCATGATTATTTAAGTTGATCTGTATATTTTAGTTGATTTGTATATTTTATTTGTATAATATAAATTGAAAATTTGTAGATTTTGGCTTATTTTCAACCAAAACCTGTCTCTTTTTTGAATTTTATGTACTTTAACGCGAAGTCGCAAGTGACGTTCTCCAAAATATTGTGTTGGAAATCGGGACCAATTGAAATAGATATATCGCGGGGCGTGCGGCGACGACGAATGGAATAGTAGAACTTGAAACTGACTTTCTTCCGACATCATCGGGGGCTGATATTTTTTTTCATCAGCATCATTCACGATTTATTGGTAGCTGCCGCGGCATTTATTTTGGCCTATGTGACGATTTTCGGATTTGACACGTGGAAAAATACGCCAGGCATCTACGATAAGACATTTGGTTTTGTTATTTTTGCGGCCGTACTCAATAGTTATTTTGGGACATCACGCGGGTCGTGGCGCTATGTTTCAATTCCGGATTTTCTCAACATAATCAAATCAAGCACCGCGGCCGTGGTTCTATATACCACTGCTGCTTTTATTTTATACCGTGGTGAAAACGTTCCCCGCTCGGTCCCTGTTAATACACTGCTTTACCTCGTCACAGGACTATCAGCGTCACGGCTTGCGTACCGTTTGTTCCACGAATATCGCGCTAAATTATCTTCTCGCAATGATTTGACGCGAGCAATAACGACTAGAAATGTATTGTTGCTGGGTGTCACCGATGTGGCCGAAAGCTTTATCCGCTCAACACGTAGGGATTCGCACAGCGCGTTTCGTGTTGTGGGAATTGTGGACGACGCTCGTAAAAATCATGGCCGCCTTATCCAAGGCATACGTGTGCTTGGCCCGCTTTATGATGTGAAGGCGATCGTGGCGAGTTTTGCCGATGGCAAAACCCCTCCGATGGAGCTGGTAGTCGCAGAGATCAATCCGAACAGGAAACGGCTGGGGCAAATTGTTGAGTTGGCAACGACCGCAAACCTTAAGGTGTTACGCATACCGAATTTCTCCGAGACTTCAGTGGTAACTGCTGATTTCAGAATAGAGCCGCGCGCGATTGAACTTAGCGAGTTATTAGGCCGCGATGAAGTGTTCGGAACCGATACCGAACGTGTCACCAACATGATCGCTGACAAGGTTGTTGTCGTAACAGGAGCTGGTGGTTCAATTGGTTCAGAACTGTGTCGACAAATTGCCGCCGCCGGGCCTCGTGAATTGGTGCTTATCGATAATTCCGAATACCAACTTTATACTTTAGATATGGAGCTCAAGGATCGTTACAAATCGCTGACAAGCCATGCCTGTATTGCAGATGTGCGTGACTCAAATCGAATATTGGAAGTCTTTGAAAAGTATCGACCAAGCGTCGTTTTTCACGCAGCGGCGTTAAAACACGTGCCGTTGGTCGAATCAAATCCATTGGAAGGCATAAAAACCAATTTTCTAGGTACCAGAAACGTTGCAAACGCTGCCATTTCAGTGGGAGCGTCGTCATTTGTGATGATTTCTACCGATAAGGCTGTGAATCCTGCAAATGTTATGGGGGCCACAAAGCGCGCCGCCGAGGCCTATTGCCAAGCGCTCGATTTAGCATCCGCCGTAACCCGATTTAAAACTGTGCGCTTCGGTAATGTTTTGGGGTCAAACGGCTCAGTTGTACCACGCTTTCAGGAGCAAATTGCCAATCATGGGCCTGTAACTGTAACGCACCCGCACATCGTTCGCTATTTTATGACAATACCTGAAGCTGTTCGATTGGTTCTACACGCCGCAGGCAGGGCCTCAGAACTTGTTGATGACCGCGGCAAAATTATGGTCCTTGATATGGGTGAGCCCGTGAAAATCGTAGATTTGGCCGAGCGCCTTATCCAACTTGCGGGCTATAGGCCGCATGAGGATATCAAAATTGTCTTTACCGGATTGAGGCCAGGTGAAAAGCTATTTGAGGAACTATTCGACCCCTCTGAAGTTATTAGCGAGAAAAGCGGTCAGGGCTACGCAATTGCGTCGCCGCGTATTGTTGACAAGTCGCTTATTGAAACATGTGTTTCCGATCTAGAGGCTGCAATTGACGAGAAAGATGCCGATGCGGCCGTTGCAATTTTAAAGACACTTGTTCCTGAATTTGTTCGGGCTGGGGCAGAAGCCGCCAAAGAATAGACTTTGAGATGATTACATCTGTTAGCGAGACCATTTAGCAGAATCGATCCTTGCA
>JAYTVD010000145.1:0-4581 GCA_043744175.1 Phyllobacteriaceae bacterium | reverse complement strand
CCGCCAGCGGTGATGCGATCGGCAACGTTGCCGATGAACAAGCCATAGAGATCGCTGTTGTTATATTGCTTGATGACGTAGAAATTCGGCGTGGCGATAAACAATGGGCCAAGCCTGCCAGCGGGCGCGAGCAGATAGCTTTCCAATTTCATATCTGACTTTGCAAACGCCTTGCCACTTACGGGGTTAATGCCCGTGCCAACCCATGCGGAAAGTGGTTTGCCAATATCCGGCCCCTCTAAAGCGCAGGACACGCTGTCTGGAACGCTGGCTTCCACGCCCCAGCCACGGCCTTTCTGCCAGCCATAATCCGCCAGATATTTGGCAATGGAGGCCAGCGCATCGGGCGTTGAATTCCAAATATCGCGGCGGCCATCACCGTCGAAATCCACCGCGTGCTGGAGAAATGACGAAGGCAAAAATTGAGGTTGCCCCATCGCGCCTGCCCATGACGAGCGCAGCATATCGGGTGTTGCGTAACCTTTCTGCACGATCTCTAAGGCGGCTAACAGTTCCTTGGTGAACAAGTCTTTGCGCGTGGACATAAAGGCTTTGGTGGCCAAAACTTCAAAGGCATTGAACGGGATTTTCACCGTGCCAAAGCCGGACTCGCGGCCCCAGATTGCCAGCACGATGCCGGATGGCACGCCATATTGCTTTTCAATTTTGGCAAGCACTTTGCCATATTGGCCTAGCCGCGCTTTGCCGCCAGACACCAGCCCGGCGACCTTCTTTTCGGCAAAGTATGAGGCGGGCGAATTAAACTCCGCTTGATCTTGGTTTTTTGGCAGCTTGGCTCCGGGCATCACCAAATCCGGTAAATCCAATTTGAGATGTATGGACACGGTGCTGGCATCGAATGTTGCGCGCGAGATGCCACTGGCTTTGGCCTTGGGCCAGATGTCGCTTTCCAGCCATGCCTTGAAACTATCATCCAGCTTGGCGGCGCTGGCGGGCATGACGACTAGCGCGGCGAGAACACATGAAACCAATTTCAATAATCTCATGGGTCTTACATCCTCATCAATTAAAGCTGTGTGCGCGCGCGCATGGCGGCGGCCAGCGTGCCATCATCAAGATAATCCAGCTCACCGCCGACGGGAACGCCATGGGCAAGGCGCGTGACGTTGACGCCGAATTCGCGCAACTGGTCGGTGACATAATGTGCGGTGGTTTGGCCTTCCACCGTGGCATTCACCGCAATAATAACCTCGCGCGTTCCACCCCGCGCCACGCGGTCCACCAGCGATTTGATGTTCAAATCGTCCGGCCCGATGCCATCCAGCGGCGACAGACGCCCGCCGAGCACATGATATTTCGCCTGCAACGCTGCCCCTGCCCGCTCCAGCGCCCAAAGGTCGGCCACGTCTTCCACCACCACCAACAGCCCACTGTCGCGGCGCTCATCGCAGCAAATGGTGCAGGGATCGGACGTATCGACATTGCCGCACTCGCTGCAAATGCGCACCTTGTCGTGCGCTTCCTGCATAGCGTGCGCCAGCGGGCCCATGATCTGGCTTTTCTTTTTGATGAGATGCAACGCTGCTCTGCGTGCCGAACGCGGCCCAAGCCCCGGCACTTTGGCCAAGAGCTGGATCAGGCGTTCAATTTCAGGACCAACGATTCGTTTTGACATTATGGTTTCATAAACCATGTTCGTGATATTTTCACAGGGAAGAATTGAAAGAGTGAGTGCGTGCCATGGGTCAAGCCGGTTTAATCATTCGCGCGGGTAATGAGAGCGACCGCGCCCTTCTCGAAGACATGATCGCAGATTGCTACGCCACGGTTTATCCTGGCTGGTATGAGGCCGATATTTTGGCCGACGCGCTGCCCGCCATGTTGCGCATTGATCCGGCGCTGCTCGGCTCCGGCCATTATTTCGTTGCCGAAATGGATAATGTCATCGCCGGCTGCGGCGGCTGGAGCGCACGCAAACCGGGCACTGGCGAAACTACATCTGCCGTCGGCCACATCCGCCATTTTGCCACCCGTACCGGATACATGGGCAAAGGCGTCGGCGGCGCTATCCTTGAACACTGCGCCATGGAAGCCACAAATCATGGCGTTGCAAAACTGCAATGCTTTTCCAGCTTGGCCGCCGAAACATTCTACGCTCGTCATGGCTTTGGCAAACTTCAAGAAGTCAATGTGATGCTCGGCGGCGAAGCGGTGTTTCCGGCGGTGCTGATGGAAAAGGCGCTGGGTTAAAACGGCAGCTTAAATCCTGCTGGCATTTGCAAGCCGGATGTCAGCGCCTGCGTCTTCTCAGCCATCACTGCCTCGACCTTGGCCTTGGCATCATTATGCGCGGCAAGAATCAAATCTTCGATGATTTCGCCTTCGCCGGGCTGGACCAGTGACGGGTCGATCGACACGCTTTTCATGCCGCCTTTGCCAGTCAGCGTCACTTTCACAGCACCGCCGCCGGAAACGCCTGTGGCTTCGATGGTTTCCATTTCTTCCTGCATGGCCTGCATTTTGGCCTGCATTTCTTTGGCCTTGCTCATCAGGCCCATAATATCTTTCATGCACGTAACTCCTAAAAATCGTCGTCTTCATCTTCCACCGGCGCCAGATGTTCCGGCGTGGCGGGCACGGCGTCATCGCCGCCCAAATCGAGCGCGTTGGTGCTTTCCATCTTGATGTTGATGATTTTAGCGCCGGGGAACCGCGCCAAAATCTTCGCCACATCAGGATCGGCCTTGGCATCGTTTAATTGATTATTGCGGGTGGCGTTTTCAAGCTCATCCAGCGTCTGCGCCTTCGCGTTGGGCGAGATGGACACCATCCAGCGCTGGCCGGACCAGTCTGTCAGCTTGCGCGAAAGCTCGGCGGCAAACGCGCGCGGGGCGTCATCCGTGAGGCCGATTTCCAAAACGCCGGGGCGGATGCTGCCCATTCGCACACAGCGGCGGATTTGAATTTTCATCTGCATATCGCGGCGCTTTTCAGCCAGCGCTATGATGTCTTGCAGGCTGTTTACCTGTTCGATGTGGACTTCCGGCGCGGGGGTAAACTGCGGCGCGGGCGTTGCGGTTTCGGCCACCAGCCGCATGGTCGCGCCAGAGCCGGAACCTTGCATCAAAGCCTGCGTGCCGCGCACATTCATCGGCGCGCCGCCGAGCGCATGGCCTGCGCCGCCATTAGGGGCGCTTGCAGATGGCGAGCCAGCGGGCGCGGTTTCCAGCGACTTCAGGGCCTCATCCAAAGTCGGCAAAGTGGAAGCGTGGCACAGCCGGATAAGCGCCATTTCGGCGGCTTGTATCGGGCGGTTTGAAGCGGCGGTTTCTTCAATGCCTTTCAGCAGCATTTGCCAGGTGCGGGACAGAATGCGCAGGCCCACTTTCTCGGAAAGCTCTTTGCCGCTGGTGCGCTCGTCTTCGCTGAGCGAGAGATCGCTGAATAGCGCCGGCACATAGCGCATACGAGTGACCAAATGGCAGAACTCGGCCAAGTCTGTCATCAGTGTCAGCGGGTCGGCGCCTTGGTCATATTGGTTGCGAAACTCGGTGAGCGCACCTGCGACATCGCCGGACATCAGGCTGCGAAACAGTTCCACAATGCGCGAGCGGTCCGCCAGCCCCAGCATGGAGCGCACGGAGTCTGCCACCACAGTTCCTGCGCCATGGGCAATGGCTTGGTCAAATATCGAAAGACTATCGCGCACGGAGCCTTCCGCCGCGCGGGCGATCATGGCCAGCGAAGCGTCATCGACGCTCACATGCTCCAGCCCGGCAATCTTGGCCAAATGGCTAACCAGCGTTGCCGCCTCGACACGGCGCAAATCAAAACGCTGACAGCGCGACAGAACCGTGATCGGCACTTTGCGGATTTCGGTGGTGGCAAAAATGAATTTCACATGCGCTGGCGGCTCTTCCAGCGTTTTCAACAGGCCGTTGAAAGCCGCGGTAGAAAGCATGTGCACTTCATCGATGATATAGACTTTGAAGCGCGCCGACACAGGGCGATAGCGCACTTGCTCGATGATTTCGCGGATATTATCAATGCCGGTGTTAGACGCGGCGTCCATCTCGATAATATCCGGATGGCGGCCTTCCATAACCGCGCGGCAGTGGATGCCCTCAACGCTCAAATCCACGCTGGGCTGGTGGACGCTGTCTGTCTCATAGTTCAGCGCACGGGCAAGAATGCGGGCGGTTGTGGTTTTGCCAACACCGCGAACGCCAGTCAGCATCCACGCTTGCGCAATGCGTCCGGTTTCAAACGCGCTTTTTAACGTGCGCACCATTGGCTCTTGGCCAATGAGCGTGGAAAAATCCTGCGGACGGTATTTGCGGGCAAGCACACGGTATGCGCCGCCCTGTTCCGTCTCATTGATTAAACCAAGCTCTGACACGCCGCTTTTCCTTTGAAATTCCGCACTAGTTTTCGGACAAAACAGCCGTAAAGGTCAATGCCACAGCGGGCAAGGTATTGAATAAAAATTAAGGGGGAAAAGGTGGGAGGCTAGCACAATGACCCGTGCCGTGGCTCGTTGTGGCTGCTTCCTTCCGGACCTGACCAGATTGGCGAGTGGCTCGTCCACCACCAACCTCCCACGGGCTATATCGTGCATTG
>JAYTVD010000144.1:0-16696 GCA_043744175.1 Phyllobacteriaceae bacterium | reverse complement strand
ACCGCGATCTTAACGAGCAGAGCCAAGGGTTGATTGAAGGCCGCCGTGTGCCGCGCCTCATCTTGTCCAACTGCGAAATTATCGGCAGCGCTAAGAATGGCGTGTCGCTAGAAGGCTGCGCCGGGCGCATTGATACCACCAGTATTTCCGGCGCGGGCGACGCGGGGATTTGGAGCGTTGAAGGCGCTGGCATGACGATCTCCAACAATGACGTCCACGACTGCGCCAATGGCGGCATCTTAGTGCATCGCTGGCAGGAAGCGCATGATGGCACCATAATTACTGGCAATCGCGTGGCGCGTATCGGTGCGAAGAACGGCGGCACGGGGCAATTTGGCAACGGAATCAATGTGTTCCGTGGAAATGATGTTATCGCGAGTGGTAACCAAGTCACTGATTGCGCGTTTTCGGCCATTCGCTTTAACAGCGCCAGCGATGCGCAAATTGTGAATAATAATTGCAAAAACAGTGGTGAAACCGCAATCTATTCAGAGTTCAAATTTGAAGGCTCTATCATCAGTGGCAATGTGGTGGATAGCGCTGCCAATGGTATTTCTGTCGCCAATTTTAACGAGGGCGGGCGGCTGTCAATCGTTGCCAACAATATAGTCCGCAACCTCAAACTCGACGGTCCCTACCCCGCAGACGCGGCAGGATTTGGCATTGGTATCGCTGTGGAAGCGGACACTTCCGTGAGCGGAAACGTCATAGAAAATGCACCGAGCATCGGGCTGAATATCGGCTGGGGGCCGTATATGCGCGATGTGAGTGCGACAGGCAATATCATCCGCCAATGCGGCGAAGGTATCGCGGTGACGGTTGTTGAAGGGGCTGGCAAAGCGGTCATCAACAGTAATGTTTTGAGCGAAAACACCAAAGGCGCGATACTCGGCCACCGCTGGGCAGATGTTGTCACAGGCGATATGGCAACGTCAGGCAATCAGGGAATCGCCACGCTAACGGTCGAAAATAACCAAGCCGCTTAAGCCAGCAACCCTGCTGGCCGCGACATGCCGTATTCAATTTTGTTCCAGTTCGTCATGGGCTTACGCGCCAATTTGCCAAAGGTTTCGGACGCATCGTCTTCGCCAAATAGCTTGGATATAACGCCGGCCACCATGGTTTCACAGCCGCGCGACGAGCCATCATCGCACTTCAAAGCGATGCCGAGTCCCAATTCGGGAATCGCGGCGCAATAGACGCCTTCTGCTCCCACCTTAGCAAATACACGGTTTGGCGCGGCACGCATCAGCTCGGTACAGGCGCGATCCGTGCCCGCCACATGCCAAGGCTCGGCCATGCAGGCGTTGAGCAATCTCGTTGCGGCGCTGGCGCGTTCGCGTGAGAAGCCAACGCCTGTTGTCATGCGGGCGAAGCCGTGGGCGATGTCTTTGAGCGGAATGGCATAAGTGGGGATGGAGCAACCATCCGTGCCACATTGGTCGCTTACGTGTGCTGCGCCCGTGACTGCCTGCATCACATCGCGCACATGATCTTGGATTTTATGGCCAGCGGAGACGTAGCCTTTGAGGTCTATGCCTTCGTGGCAACCGGTGCACAGAAACCCGGCGTGCTTGCCGGAGCAGTTATTGTGCACGGGCAGCGGCTTTACACCATGCGAGGCGAAATCGATCACCACGGGCTGGTCGAACGGCCAGTGCGCTCCGCACTCAAAATCGGCTTCCGAAAGTCCTGCTTGCTTGAGCATATGGCGCGCGGTTTCGACATGGCCGGCTTCCGCTGAATGGGAGGCGCAGGCCAGCGCTAACTCTTTGTTGCCAAACCCAAACGCATCCGCTGCGCCGCTCTCGATGAGTGGTAGTGCTTGGATAGCTTTCACAGCCGAGCGCGGAAATGTCGGGCGGTCAATATCGCCGATTTGCATGACCAGTTTGCCGTCGCCATCCACTACGGCAACAGCACCGCGATGACGGCTTTCAACAACAGCGCCGCGCACGATTTCGACCAGAACCGGATTTTCCATGACATGCTCCCGAATAACACCCGCTTGATGCCTCAAAAACCATGAGGATAACAAGCCCTATCTGTGACACCCCTGCCCGAATTACGGCTTTGCGCGTCGCGGAAAGCATGGTGGATGTCGCACGCTTTGCTTATAACTTGGCGGGTTGTCACGGCTAGGTCTATGATGACGCCAAGGGGTAGCGCAGCAGATGACACGTCCGAATATTCTCATCATTATGGCGGACCAGTTCAACGGGACTTTGTTTCCTGATGGACCGGCTGAATTTCTGCTCGCGCCGCATTTGAAAACACTGGCGGCGAAGTCCGCGCGCTTTGCCAACACTTATACCGCGCTGCCACTTTGCGCCCCTGCCCGCGCCTCGTTTATGACGGGTCAACTACCCTCGCGCACCGGCGTTTATGACAATGCAGCGGAGTTTCGCTCGGATATACCAACCTATGCTCACCATTTGCGCCGTGCCGGCTATGAGACTGCGCTTTCGGGCAAGATGCACTTTGTCGGTCCCGACCAGATGCACGGCTTTGAGGAGCGCCTGACGACCGATATTTATCCCGCTGATTTTGGCTGGACGCCGGACTATCGCAAGCCGGGCGAGCGGATTGACTGGTGGTATCATAACCTAGGCTCGGTTACTGGCGCAGGCGTTGCTGAAATCACCAATCAGATGGAATATGACGAAGAGGTTGCGTTTCATGCCAACCAGAAGCTCTATCAATACTCTCGCGTTTCAGACGACGCCAACCGCCGCCCTTGGTGCCTGACAGTATCATTCACTCATCCGCACGACCCCTATGTGGCGCGGCGCAAATTTTGGGATTTGTATGAGGGTATTCCTCAACTTGATCCAAGTGTGGATGAGATTGCTTATGCCAACCAAGACCCACATTCCAAGCGCCTGATAGACGCCTGCGACACGCAGAATTTTACCATCACGAAGGATCATATCCGCCGCGCACGGCAGGGCTATTTCGCCAATATTTCCTATATCGACGACAAGGTTGGCGATCTTATCGAAACCCTGCGCGCAACGCGGATGTTGGATGATACTATCATCCTGTTCACCTCCGACCACGGCGACATGTTGGGCGAGCGCGGGCTGTGGTTCAAGATGAACTTCTTTGAAGGCTCCGCCCGCGTGCCGCTGATGATTGGCGGCAAAGGTATCGCGCCGCAGCTTATTACGGCCCCGGTTTCGACGCTGGATATCAACCCGACTTTGGCGGACTTGGCAGGGATTAACATTGCCGAAATTATGCCGTGGACGGATGGGGAAAGCCTTGTACCTTTGGTGAAAGGCGCGTTTCGCACCACGCCTGTGCTTATGGAATACACGGCCGAAGGCAGCCAAGCGCCGCTGGTATGCATCCGCGAGGGCGACTGGAAGTTCAGCCACTGCGAGCTTGACCCGCCGATGCTGTTTAACCTGAAAGATGATCCGCAAGAGCTAAACAATCTGGCGGCAGACCCCGCCAACGCCGATATTGTCACCACTTGGATGGAGCGGGTTCGGGCGCGGTGGGATATGAAAGCGTTTGACAGCGCGATACGAGAAAGCCAAGCGCGGCGCTGGGTGGTGTATGAGGCGTTGCGCAACGGCGCTTATTTTCCATGGGATTATCAACCGCTACAAAAAGCATCCGAGCGCTACATGCGCAATCATATGGATTTGAATATACTGGAAGAAAGCAAGCGCTTTCCGAGGGGTGAGTGATGTCTGCGGGCAAGCATTTCGATACAAAGCCAACCCTGCTCGAAGCGGATTTCGTTATCGTCGGCTCCGGCTCGGCGGGCTCGGCGCTGGCTTACCGGCTGTCTGAAGATGGCAAATATACTGTTGCGGTGATTGAGTTTGGCGGCACGGATTTCGGGCCGTTCATCCAGATGCCAGCGGCGCTTTCGATCCCCATGAACATGAAGCGATACAACTGGGGTTTTGAAACTGAGCCGGAACCGCATCTCGGTGGCCGGCGTTTGGCGACGCCGCGCGGCAAGGTTATTGGTGGGTCTTCGTCGATCAACGGCATGGTTTATGTTCGTGGCCACGCTAAGGATTTTGACCATTGGTCAGACCAAGGCGCGACGGGCTGGGGCTATGCCGATGTGCTTCCCTACTTTCAGCGCATGGAAAATGTGGAGGGTGGTGAGGATGGTGTTCGCGGGCGCGATGGCCCGCTTTATGTGAAGCGCGGCCCGCGCAAGAATCCGCTTTATGGGGCGTTTGTTGAGGCAGGGCGTCAGGCCGGATTTGAATTGACGGATGACTATAATGGCTTGAAGCAAGAAGGCTTCGGCGCGATGGAACAGACGGTGCATAATGGAGTGCGCTGGTCTGCTGCCAATGCCTATTTGAAGCCTGCGTTAAAGCGCGGAAATGTTAGCCTTATCAATGGCTTTGCCCGTAAAGTGGTGATCGAGAATCAGCGGGCTGTTGGCGTGGAAATAGAAGCTCACGGACAGATTCAAGTCGTTAAGGCGCGGCGTGAGGTCATCCTTGCCGCTTCGTCGATAAACTCGCCAAAACTATTGCTACTTTCCGGCATTGGTCCGGCGGCGGAATTGAGAGCGCATGGTATTGATGTGGTGGCGGATCGTCCCGGTGTGGGCAAAAATTTGCAAGACCATATGGAAGTTTACATCCAGCAAAAATGCCTGCAACCGATCACGCTTTACTCCAAGCTGAACCTGATTTCCAAAGGCATTATTGGCGCGGAATGGCTGTTTCTGAAGCGCGGTGATGGCACGACGAACCACTTTGAATCCTGCGCATTTTTGCGCTCGTCGCCGGGCGTGGATTATCCGGATATTGAATATCATTTCATCCCTGTTGCCATTCGCTACGATGGCAAAGCGGCGGCGAAGAGCCATGGGTTCCAAGCCCATGTCGGGCCGATGCGCTCTAAGTCGCGTGGGGCGGTGACGCTGCGGTCCAGCGATCCAAATGACAATCCGAAAATCCTATTCAACTATATGAGCCACGAGGATGACTGGCGCGACTTCCGTCACTGCGTGCGGCTGACCCGTGAGATTTTCGGCCAAAAGGCGTTTGATCCGTATCGCGGCGATGAAATTCAGCCCGGCAGCCATGTGCAGACCGACGAGCAGTTGAATGAGTTTTTGAAGCATCATGTTGAGAGTGCTTATCATCCGTGCGGCACGGCGCGTATGGGAGCGGCGAGCGACCGCCACGCCGTGGTTGATCCTGAGACACGGGTTATCGGCGTTGATGGTTTGCGTGTTGCGGACTCCTCTATTTTCCCGCAAGTAACCAATGGCAATCTGAATGCGCCGTCGATTATGACTGGCGAGAAGGCTGCCGATCACATTTTGGGTAAGGTTCCACTTGCCCCGTCCAATCTTGAACCGTGGATCAATCCGCGGTGGGAAACATCAGACCGTTAGGAGTTCATCATGCGCGCACAACCCAAGGGCTCTCACTATGTGGCCGGTGAATTTATGGACGACGCCGTTGGTCCGATATTAGAGAGCGTTTATCCCGCGACTGGCGAAGTGATTGCACGTTTGCATGAAGCAACGCAGGCGATTGTTGACGCGGCAGTGGATGCAGCGCGTGAGGCGCAGCCTTATTGGGCCTCGCTAAAGCCTGTTGAGCGCGGGCGCATTTTACGCAAGACCGCCGATATTTTGCGCCGTCGTAATCAGGAAATCTCCGAGTTGGAGACGCTGGATACGGGCAAAGCCATCCAAGAAACAACAGTGGCGGACCCTGCCTCGGCGGCTGATACATTGGAATTCATGGGCGGCGCGGTCGCGGCATTCAACGGCGAGATGATTGATCTTGGCGGATCGTTTGCCTACACGCGCCGTGAGGCAATTGGCGTTTGCGGTGCCATCGGCGCGTGGAATTATCCTATTCAAGGCGCAGCGTGGAAATCCGCTCCGGCGCTCGCCATGGGCAACGCGATCATTTTCAAGCCATCAGAAAACACGCCGCTATCGGCGCTGGCGCTTGCGGAATGCTATGAGGAAGCGGGGCTGCCTGCGGGGCTGTTTCAAGTCGTGCAAGGACGCGGCGCTGTTGGCGCGATGCTGGTCAACCATCCGCTTATCGACAAGATTTCGCTGACCGGCTCGGTGCCGACAGGCATGAAGGTCATGGCCGCGGCAGGCGGGCAAATGAAACACGCCACGATGGAACTGGGCGGCAAATCGCCATTGATTATATTTGATGATGCGCAATTGGAAAATGCCGTTGGCGGCGCGATGCTGGCGAATTTCTACTCCACTGGTCAGGTTTGTTCCAACGGCACGCGGGTTTATGTGCAACGTAAGTTTCATGACCAGTTTATGGAGCGCCTGATTGCCCGCACCAAGGCCATCAAAATTGGCGACCCGATGGACCCTGATACACAAATGGGACCGATGGTTAGCCTTGCGCAGCGTGACAAGGTAAAAGGCTACATTGATATCGGCGTGACTGAGGGCGCGAACCTTGCTTACGGCGGCGGTATTCCGCAGATGCAGGGCATGGAAGCTGGCGCATGGATTGAGCCGACGATTTTCTCCGGCGTAACCGACGATATGCGCATAGCGCGTGAGGAAATTTTCGGTCCCGTGATGTCAGTTCTTGTCTTTGACGATGAAGAAGAGGCCATTGCCCGCGCCAATGACACAGAATTCGGCTTGTCGGCAGGCGTATTCACGCGCGATATCGCACGTGGACACCGTGTTATCGGCCAGCTCAAAGCCGGTTCATGCTGGATCAATAACTACAATCTTGCGCCGTCAGAAATCGCATTTGGCGGCTTCCGTAAATCTGGTATTGGGCGCGAAAACTCGATTGAAGCGCTGCGTGTTTATAGCCAGCTGAAGACGATCTATGTTGAGACCGGAGATGTGGCCAGCCCTTATTGAGGGCCCGCCACGCCTAAATTAGCGTATGTCGTCCGCGCGCTCGGCCAGCCGATGGCGCCAATGGCCGCGCACGCGAATGTTGTCAGACCGCGATGGTTGAAAATGAGTCTCTGCATCATTGGGTGTAATAAATTTGCCTTCCAGCTCTGATTCTGGAACGAAAAAGGCATTGACGCCATGCGTATCGCAACCAACCAATGCTAAGGATTTTTCACGCCCGATTTTTTCGAGTGTTTTTAGTGATGCGCCATACCAGTTGCTACCGCACCAGGCACTTTCCTTGCTGAAGGGAACGCTGATATCGCTGCAGGGCGGAAAACTTGCGTTGTATTCAATGCAGGCAACACGCGCCTTGACGGTGGAAGCCTGCCAAATGGAGTGGGTGTGCATATCAGTATCGACAGAGAGAAAATCCACCTCATGGCCCAAACCGGCACTGGCAAATATTTCGTTGACGTTATGGGGGTAAACGAAATCCTCAACGAGTTTTAATTGTCCTGATGCAAGTTCGCGGCGAAAAGTGTGGCGAATTGCAGCCGCGCCTGATTTGTCACATTCTACCCAAAGCCCGCTCCAGCCCTGAGCCAGCAAAAGCCTCGTGTTGCACTCCTGCCCGGTGCCAATACCAATTTCGATAAAGGTTCTTGACGTCGCACCTATGCGGCTAAAAATATCAGCTATGATGGCATCTTCATAGTTCTGCGAAAATACGTGCGCGGCGTGTCTGGTTATAGTTTTGTCACCGTACCGCGCCAATTGCTCTGATATAATAGCATCGTCGATGCTGCTCATTTCGCTGCCCTGCGTCACAGAAAGATTTGACTTCTTTGTGACTCGCTGCCTGACACCAATTTTTTCTAAGTAGTTTGTTAACTTGCTCATAGGTTCATCTCATTCCAGACAGATAGTCAAAATTGGAATCCGCCTCGCTATTTAACAACAGCATTTGCAAACTCGGGCGCCAGATAATTCGGCTGCGCAAACTTTCACTGGGCGAATAATGCCATGTTTTTCAAGCATTGAAACTTAAGTATTCTGTCAGCGCAAACACTAGATGATAGAAAATAGAAGCAGGCACTTCGCTGGATTTGGCACGGCCTTTTTCATCAATCATATCGATCCATAGGCCTTGCGGCGCAGGCTCAATATGCCAGCGGAAAAGGCGTCCCGCACGCGCCTCTATTTCCGGCTTCATATCAGGGCCACCGATGTGGTTTAACGCGATAGCCGCTTTGAGACCTTCTGTTTGCGGCCATGATCGTGACGTGCGAACCAGCGGAATTCCTGTCTTGGTTACAGCGTCATATGCAAGGCCCGTGGCGCGGTTCAGTCCATTGGCGATAGCGCTAGAATAGAGCTTGCGGGCAAAGGCATTGATTTCAACGCGGCCAGAAACACGGGCGTAAGCGACCAATAGCGACGCCCATTCGAAATGATGGCCGGGCTCCGTCCATTCGCCCTGCTCGCCTGCAAGCGGCTGCCAGTTTGAATCAAAAAACTCGCCTAAGGTCCAGTTTTCAGAGTCAAAAAAGTGCTTTGTAAACAGGTCCACAATTTTGGTTGCACGCTCTAAATAGGCGGCATCGCCGGTCACACTGTGCCATGCGAGGAAAGCTTCTAAGAAATGCATGTGCGGGTTTGCGCGGCGCGGTGCGCCACCCGCTGTGGTTTCCTTGAAAGACGCGCCGCTATCTACTGACAGAAATTTATCGATGAATGCGAAAGTCTCTTGGCCCAATTCTCTAGCGCGCGGATGCTCCGCCTTGACAGCGTAAGCCAGCGCTAGCAGGACGCAGGCGTGGTCGTAAGCATCTTCGGTGGCATCGACAACGGCGCCATTGGCGCTCAAAATTTTGATCCAACCACCGTTTTTTGAGCGTCCAAATTTTTCAATAAATGAAATGCCATGGTCGATAATTTCAAGCGATGGACCTGTCCATCCCATCTCATGAGCAACGCCGAAGGCGTAGATTTGGCGTGCCATGGTACGCATGCGTTTGTCGCGCAGGACGGGCTCACCATGGAATGTCAGTGCCTCATAGAAGCCGCCGTTAATGCGGTCCAATCCTGCGTTAGACCACAATGGCAAAGTCTCTTCAAACAGCCAGTGGCGAATTCGCTTTGCGTAGCTGCCAGCCTCCGGCATCCGGTCGTGCACGGGCGTGATGCGGGTTTCGAGGCGTCCGGTTTTTTCTAGCCGCTCGACAATTTGCTTAACGTTTTGGCTCTTAGTTACAGGTGCAACAAACGTCGCGTCGTGGGTTGCCACTACAGCCATGCCTTCGAGGCCGATTACGGACAGCAAGCGCCCTTCCGAGCGCAGATAGCTGTCTTTACAATCGATTGCCACCACATCGCCAATGATAACATTGCCGTTGTCGTCAGTCGGGCTGACATCGAGAAGCGATTGCCAGGAACCCAAATCACTCCACCGGAACTGCGCTGGAACAACAGCGATATCCGACAGCTTTTCCATTATCGCGGTATCGACAGCTTCGGCGCGGATGGTACTGTATTTATCTTCGGGCAGAAATAGCCCGGTTTCGTCCGCCTCAGCGTTAGCCATCGCGGCGGTGACATCGTTCCAAATATCAGGCGCGTAATTTAAGAATGCATCACGCATAACTGATCCACGGAATAGGAACATGCCTGCATTCCAGAGAAAGTTTCCGGCATTTAGATAATGTTCGGCAGTTGCCAGATCAGGTTTTTCAACAAAGCGCAGAACCTCGCGCTCGGTGCTGCCGGTTTTTTGCGGGCCGCACTCAATATAGCCAAATCCGGTTTCGGGAATATTTGGGGTGATGCCAAAAACCACGACGCGACCCTGCGCGGCGGCGTCAACGCCTAGTTCAATCGTATCCCAAAACTGCGTCGTTGTTGTAATTTCATGGTCGGAAGGAACAACCAGCGCCAGCGCGTCACCGTTTGCCAACGCCACTTGTGCAGCGACCGCTACAGCAGCGGCAGTGTTACGGCCCTTGGGCTCGAATATGCCACGCCCACCTTTCAGGTCTATGCCGTCCAGATCAAAGTTGACGCGCTCAGCATGGCGACCTGCTGCAATTAAGTTGACGGATACAGGACCGGCGCTGCGGGCAGCGATGCGTTTTACGGTCTTAACCAGCATCGAGCCATCGCCGGAAAGCGCGTGGAATTGCTTTGGATTGTCCTCGCGAGATAGCGGCCAGAGACGCGAACCGATACCGCCGCTCATTACAAAACCAAGTATTTTCTCATTACCAAGTATTTTCTCGTTACCAGTTATGTTCTCCTGGGTGGAGCCTATTTTTTCTTGCACTGAATAGTCCTGCCGCGTGATTTGCTTTTCGCATCTGACTTCGCAGTTTTTGGCGCGAACTGCAACCTAACGCTAACATTTTGCGCGTCACAAAACGTTCTGAGGCACCGTTTCGCAGTTGCTATAAACATCAATCTAATGGCGGAGTGTAGCGCAGCTTGGTAGCGTACTTCGTTCGGAACGAAAGGGTCGGAGGTCAAATACTCTCACTCCGACCAGTTGATGATGTGGGTTCTACGCGCTGCGGCGCTTGTTTTGGCGATGCTGGTCGATAACCACGGCTGCCACGATGATGATGCCTTTGACGATTTCCTGATAGTAAGCGCCAACCTTCAGGAACGTGAAACCAGACATAACAACGCCAAGAATAATCGTGCCAATGAAGGTGCCTGTAATCCGGCCAATGCCGCCTGCCAGCGATGTTCCGCCGATAACTGTGGCCGCGATAGCATCCAACTCATAGCCTACACCAAGACCCGGCTGCGCAGACTGGGCACGTGCTGCCGTCATAATGGCTGCCAGCCCGGACAAGAGACCGGCAATCGCATAGACCTTGATTAAATGATTGCCGATGTTGATACCCGAAACGCGTGCGGCTTGAGGATTGGCACCGATCGCATAGGTGAACTTGCCGTAGCGGGTGTATGTCAGGGCAATGTGGAAAATGATTGCCACAATAATGAACACGATAACCGGACGCGGCACGGGAAAACCAAATACCGGAAAGCTTTGGCCGAACCAGTTGAAGCTATCATTAAGCAGCGCCACCGGCTGGCCGAGCGTATACCATTTCGCCAAACCGCGAGCCGAAACCATCATTCCAAGCGTGGCGATAAACGGTGGAATTTTGGTTTTGGCAATAATCCACCCATTGATAAACCCTAGCAGTAACCCCGCCGAAAGACCTGCTAAAATGGCCCAAATCGGGTTCAAATCCACCAATCCATAGCTTAAAAAAACCGCACGTTCATTGGTGGATGATTGCGCGAGACTTGCCGCAATCATCGCGATAAAACCAACCATGGAGCCGGACGACAGGTCCACGCCAGCCGTGATAATCACCTGCGTCACGCCAATCGCGATGATGCCGGTAACCGCCACTTGCAGTACAATAATCGAAAGCCGCTGCTTGTTGGCAACGAAGCTTTCGCCAATAAAATACCAGCCAAGCAATTCAAACACCAAAATAATGCCGAACAAAACGGCAAGAATCGAGAACTCTGGAGGTAAACGGCGCACAGCTTTCAGGCCGGTTAGCGACTTGCCTGCGTCTTGTGATGTATCTGTCATAATGCTCTCCCCGTCACTGAATTAGTGCGACGCCAATTCCATAATTTTCACTTGGTCCGCATCTTTGCGATCCAAAAATCCTGTCACGCGGCCTTCGTGCACCACCATGATACGATCACTCATACCCAGCACTTCCGGCATTTCGGATGATATCATAATCACCGCCACGCCCTGCCCCGCAAGCTGGCTGACGAGGCGGTGAATCTCCGCCTTCGCGCCCACATCAATGCCGCGCGTCGGCTCATCCAAAATCAGAATGCGCGGCTGGGTTAACAGCCAGCGCGCAATCAGAACCTTTTGCTGGTTGCCACCAGAAAGATTGATAATCGGCTCGCTCATATCGGGCGTGCGCACGCGCAGTTTTTGCGCCATCTCTTCGGAATCTTTGGAAAGCTGCGCCTGCTGC
The DNA here is from genome assembly GCA_043744175.1 of Phyllobacteriaceae bacterium. Taxonomy (GTDB): domain Bacteria; phylum Pseudomonadota; class Alphaproteobacteria; order Rhizobiales; family Rhizobiaceae; genus JANMEX01. Next base: position 4,840 of record JAYTVD010000144.1, on the reverse strand, counting down.
ACAAAGCCATTTTTGACATATTTGTTTTGCAGCACGGCCATTTGCGTGTTGTCTTGAATGTCGAGCAATAGGAAACAGCCAGTGTCTTTGCGGTCTTCCGTCAAGAAGGCCATACCGTTTTTCATGGCAACGGCGGGCGAGCTCATGTTCACCAGCTTGCCATCGATTTCGATGGTGCCGCTGGTCGCAGGCGTCACGCCAAAAATCGTTTCGGCAATGTTGGAACGGCCAGAGCCGACCAGTCCGGCGATGCCGAGAATTTCGCCCTCGCGCACCTCAAACGAGACATCGTGAAACACGCTCTTCAGGCAGAGATTTTTCACCGACAGTTTCACCTTGCCAATCGGCACGGTTTCCTTCGGGAACATCTGCGTAATTTCGCGGCCCACCATCATGCGGATGATATCGTCGCGGGTGACTTCCGATGAGTGCTTAGTAGCGATGAATTTGCCGTCGCGGAAAATCGAAACTTCGTCAGCAATTTCAAACAGTTCATTCATCTTATGGGTAATATAGATGATGCCCTTGCCTTCGCTTTTAAGTGCGCGGATGATTTTGAAAAGATGGTCCACTTCGCGCTCGGTCAGCGCCGATGTCGGCTCATCCATAATCAACACGTCGGACTCGTAGGATACTGCTTTGGCGATTTCGACCATCTGGCGGTTAGCAACGCTAAGGCTGCCCACTTCGATTTCCGGATCTAGATCAATGTTGAGCCGCTTGAAAAGCGCGGCTGTTTGATCGCGCATTTTGCCGTGGTCTATCAGGCCCCAGCGGTTCCTCGGCTCGCGGCGGATCCAGATATTTTCAGCAATTGTCATCGGCCCCATCAGGTTTAATTCCTGATGAATCATCGCAATGCCGTTTTCGAGTGCGTCCAGCGGACCGTTCAAGCGGATATCAACACCGCGCAATTTGAACGAGCCGGAGTCGGGCGTATAAATGCCCGCGACAATTTTCATGAGAGTGGATTTGCCTGCGCCGTTCTCTCCCATCAAGGCATGAACCGTGCCGCGCTTGAGGCGAAATTCGACATTATCCAACGCCACAACGCCGGGAAACTCTTTGCGCACATTCTCTACTTCGAGAATATATTCCGCAGCTGGGACAGCGCCGCTCTCGCGGACAATTTTCATCGTCGCCGGACTAACCATGCCTGCCTCCCAACAGTTTGTAAATTGACAGTGCTACCGAAAAGGCCGCGTTTCAAGTCTCGAAATTAAACGTGCGCCACCATTTTCGGTGGCGCACGATAGTAAGTTTCGATTAGTTCTTAGCCATAAAGTCGCCCATGTTTTCCGGCGTTACGAGCTGGAATGGGATGTAAACCTTGGCATCAACTTTTTCGCCCTTAACCAGCTTCATCGCTGTATCAACGGCGCCCTTGCCTTGACCCGCAGCATCTTGGAACACTGTTGCGTCCAAATCGCCTGCCTTCATGGTAGCCAATGCTTCTTGCGTTGCATCGATACCGGCAACAACAACAGTCTTCATGTCCCAACCGGCAGCCTTCATGGCGTTGATCGCGCCAATGGCCATGTTGTCATTGTTGGCAATAACGGCGGCTGGCTTGTGGCCTGCAGCAATCCAGTTGGTCATCAAATCCTGCGCCTTGATTGGATCCCAAACGGCTGTCTGTTCGTCGAGGATTTTCATGCCTGCACATTCCGGTGTTGCGATAACATCGTGAATGTCCTTGGTGCGCTGAACAGCAGCTTGGTTAGCAAGGTCGCCCTGCATAACAAGAATGTCGCCCTTGCCGCCGAGAAGACGGCAAACTTCTTTGGTTTCCAATGTGCCGGAGTCAACTTCGTTTGAAGCCACAAATGCGCCCTTTGGCCCAAGTGCATCAACATCTGAAGGCTGACGGTTCACATAAACGATTGGGATGCCAGCATCATTGGCAAGCTTGGTCATTGGTGCTGTTGCCGAAGTATCAACTGCGTTCACGATGATCGCATCAACCTTGGCAGCAATGAAGTTCTGAATTTGTGACAATTGCTTGGAAACATCATCGTCAGCAATTTCGATTTGAACTGGCTGGTTCGCTTCTTTGCCCGCAGCTTCAATGCCCTGACGCAGTACAGTCAAGAATGTATCCGAATTAGCCATCGACACGCCGATGTTACCGGCAAATGCGGATGAACCCATCAATACGGTGGCAGCCAGTGCCAAAATAGTACGCTTCATAATCTTCCTCCCAGAAAAGTGCCCGGATGCACTGAATTAGCCGGATTTACCCCGAAATCGGGAATTGAATAAAGATATTTTGGAACATAAACATCTTTATATTATTCAATGGAATATTAATTCCATTTATTTGACGATGCGTCAACGGTAAACCGCGTCTTGCGTCTCAAATTGTTTCAATTATTTTTCAAACCCTCTTGAATGAACTTAATTGACTGGCGCAGCGCCGATTGCGGGTCGGCCAAGTCATGGACTTCAGCGGCGAAAGGCTCGAACGACAAAATGGCATTAGAACCAGCCGCCTTCAGCCGTTTGATCTGACCAACATTGTCCAAACGGTCCGCCGCATCCACGAGCACGCGATAGCTGTCGCGCATGTCGGCTATCGATACCTTCGGATCATTCACACCTGAAATATGAATAAGCCCAGTCGCCGCCGGGAAAATTGCGTCTTCGCCAGCCAGATGGTGATGGAAGGTGTCGTGCACCACGCGGAAAGTGTCTCCGGCATTGAGCGTTGCAATGGCATCCACCGCTTCTGACTTCCGGCTTAATGAGCACGCATCAAAACCAAGTGGCTCAACAAATCCAACAATGCCCGCCGCATTTAGAAGCTGACGAAGTTCGGTCAGCGCCTGCCGCAAATTGGCTTGACGCACGCCGTCTGCTTTACCTGAATTATCATTGGTCGGCACGAGCACCAGCGCCTCTGCCCCGCAAGCTGCAGCATAATTGATAAGCTCAGCCGCTTCCGCCGCCCGCGTATCTGTCCACTCATTGAAGCGCTGCAACGCGTTAATTGAAATAATCTTAATGGCACGCTTTTGCGCCTCAGCCTTAATGCAGGCTGGCGTCGTGCCATCGAGTATCGCGTTGCCGGCAAGGTCATTGCGAATTTCTACGGCGTTAAGCCCCAGCGAAACGGCGAGGTCAAAAAATTCGGGGATGCGCAAATTGGGTGCGCACATGTGATTAAGGGCAAATTGCATGCGTATCTGTTCCGACTGTAGGGCACGCTGTTGGCGCAACGGTTCCGTACCGTTTCCGCATCATCTCCGTGCGATCCTCGTGCTGTTCTCGTGCGCTCCTCGCGCCCCTCCAGCATCGTAGTCGTAGTGCCAATCGTCAAACAATATATGCAAGAATATCTATCATTTGCGCGATGAATGGTATCGCAAATGAAAGAATTCCATCATTTACCTTAAAGACTCTCCGGCACATGTAAATTGAAAGGCAAAAATAGCTGGCCCGGCGTTTCGGCAAACCCGTTCAATACGGCATTCACCATCAGATCCACCAGAGAACGGCAAAGTAAAGGCAGCGGTGTTGCAATCGCAGCAGATACGATATGATCTTGCAGGGCGGCGACAGAGTCTGGCGTGCTCTCGTTGACAACAACGGATAATTTCCGGGTTTTTGCCTCTTCTCGCAGCGCCGAAATTGCGCCTTCCATGCCTCCGCCTGCCACATAAAACCCAACCAAGTCCGGGTAGCGTTTCAACAAATTGAGTGTAGTTTCATGGGTAACTTGCGGTGTATCAAGGTTTACGACCGTATCCAAAAGCTCAAACTCTGGTGCATGTTCACGAAAATAGCTGCGAAATCCTGTCTCGCGCAGCTCGTGCCCGTGCCAGCGGTGACTGCCGACGAACAACGCCACTTTCCCCGGCTTCTTGGCCATTTGCGATATAAGCCAAGCCGCCGTGCGCCCAACTTTCATATTGTTGAGACCAATATACCCTTCACGTACGCCCTGCGCGAAGTCAGAAAGCAGCGAAAACACAGGTTTTCCCTGATGCCTCAAGTTATCCACCGCCTTCGTTACGGAGTGGTGATCAAAGCTCGTCATCGCAACCGCTTGGCAACGTTTACCTAAAAATTCCAGCATTTCGACATTTTCAGTCGGCGTGACGCGCTTGGCGAACTCAATATAGGTGCGGATACGAACGCCGGGAGTGCTCTCCACGGCTTTTGCCAGCTCTGTGGCAAACGTTTGATAGAACGGGTGCGAATTCGGCTCCAAACTGAACCCCAGCCGGATTTCCGGCATATCCGCCTGAATACGCTGGCGAATAAGCGAGGTCGCATGAAAGCCAATTTCTTTGGCAGCCTCATAAACGCGCCGTGACGTCTCGTCCCGTACCTTAAGGCGTCCATTCAGCACCCGGTCCACGGTGGCAATGCTAACACCGGCCTTCACTGCCAAATCAGTTATGGTTGGACGAGATCCCATGACACGCTCCATCTTTTCACAAAGTGCCTTAATCACAGTATGAAAGGAAATGATAGAAAAAACATCATGGCCTTGAGAAATTTGCGCAGCTTGCGCTATATCCAATCATCAAAGGGGATTTCTTGCATGGAATCGGTCAAAAAAGACTACGGCCTGCTAGGCCGCGACGCCAAACTGGCCGTCGAACGCGGCCTTAAATCGGCAGAATGGTATCACACGGAAGTATCGCGCAAGGACATGAAAGCGTTGATGCAACGCTCTGATATGCCTGCGACAATGGACACAATCATCTGGCTTGGTTCCATGATCGTTTTTGCTGGATTTGCCATTTATTTCTGGCCAAGCGCATGGTGCATCCCGTTTTTTTTATTCTACGGCGTGCTTTACGGCTCGGCCTCAGACTCGCGCTGGCATGAA
>JAYTVD010000143.1:0-16718 GCA_043744175.1 Phyllobacteriaceae bacterium | reverse complement strand
GCGGCGGACGGGCTGATATGGCGCAGGCAGGTGGGCCGGATGGAGCCAAGGCTGCGGCAGCGCTTGAAGCGGTAAAGGCAGCGATGTCGTCGTGATTTTTTGGGACGCTCTCGAAAGAGACGCCCCATTTCCGGTCCCTAAAGTGAGGGGGGCTGGAGACCGGAAGTGGGGCGATATGCCGTGGTGGCACATCGTTATTATCTAATATAATAATTTATAAAATGCTAACTTAATTTCAACTTTGCGTTAAAAATGTGCGCCTTGCGTGTAACCGTGGTTGGTTTCGTCGTCGTATATCTTATCTTGGTTAGCCCATTTGGCGACGATGTCTTGGGAGTCTGCTGAGCAGGCGGTGTTTTCAACTTCTTGCGCGGCATTCAATCCATTCTCAGCGTGGCCGGACTCGTGGGTTTTGAGCGCGTCCATCATCTCATCCCAGCTATCAATCACCTCTTGGTCTGCATCTTCGCGGTCCACCCATTCAGGGTAGGTATAGGTAACATCGACTGAAACAGTGCAGTCACCGGTCCAATTCACCACCCATTTTGTGTAGGCCCAGCTGCCTTGCGGGCCCAGCTCGCTCATTTGTGCGGCCAGCTCGTCTGTGCTGACACCGCTGATTTCATAGGTGATTGTTTCTTCGTTTTCTATCGGGTCGGCGTGGCTCGCGACGGGGAGCAGGGCGAAAAGTAGCATTATGCTAAACCTGCTGCCATTTATGTGCTTAGCCATTGTGTCGACCCTCACGCTAACTTTCGTTGATAAACCAACGCCCCGCTTTGCTCGCCAATTTTCTCATAAAGTTTGCGCGCGGTTTCATTGGTAAAATCCGTCTGCCAATAGACTTTTTTGGAGCCGATAGCGTCGGCATGGGCATAAACAGCCTCAATCAGCGCGCGGCCTGCGCCACTGTTGCGGATTGTTCCGTCCACATAAAGGTCTTCGAGATAAACATAAGGGGCGGCGGACCAGCTGGAGCCGTGCTCAAGCGCGTGACAGATGCCGATGACTTTACCTTCCAGCACGGCGCACCAGCCGTGTATGGATTTGTCTTCGAGCAGTCGCGTCCATGTTAGCGCTGTCATCTCGTCAGAAAGCGTGGCCTTATAAAAAGTCAGATAGCCTCGCCAAAGTGATAGCCAAGCGGCGTGATCGCCTGCGCTTAATTTACGAACAGCCACGCCGCCGGATGTCATTTAAGCAGCCATCGCGGCTTTGAGATTTTCGTCGATCTTGTCGAGGAAGCCTGATGTAGAGAGCCATGGTTGATCTGGTCCGATGAGCAGGGCCAAGTCCTTGGTCATAAAGCCGGACTCAACGGTTGCCACGCAGACTTTTTCTAATGTCAGTGCAAAGCGTGCCAGTTCCTTGTTGTCGTCCAGCTTCGCGCGGTGTGCGAGGCCGCGCGTCCATGCGAAGATCGACGCGATTGAGTTGGTGGATGTTTCCTCGCCCTTTTGGTGCTGGCGGTAGTGGCGCGTTACGGTGCCGTGCGCGGCTTCCGCTTCCACGGTCCGGCCGTCTGGCGTCATCAAAACGGATGTCATAAGGCCGAGTGAGCCGAAGCCCTGCGCCACGATGTCGGACTGCACGTCGCCGTCATAGTTCTTACACGCCCATACATAGCCGCCGGACCACTTAAGGGCCGATGCCACCATGTCGTCGATGAGGCGGTGCTCATACCAGATTTTCTTGGCTTTGAATTCTTCGGCAAATTCCGCGTTGTACACTTCTTCAAATATATCTTTGAAGCGGCCGTCATAGGCCTTCAAAATTGTGTTCTTGGTGGAGAGATAGACGGGCAGGCCGCGCTGCAAACCGTAGTTAAGTGAAGCGCGGGCAAATTCGCGGATGGAATCGTCAAGATTATACATGGCCATCGCGACGCCGGCGCTTGGCGCATCATAAACTTCATGCTCGATGGTCTTGCCATCTTCGCCAACGAATTTAATCGTCAGTTTGCCTTTACCGGGGAAGCGGAAATCCGTTGCGCGGTATTGATCGCCAAACGCATGACGGCCAACGATGATTGGCTTGGTCCAGCCCGGCACAAGGCGCGGCACGTTGGTGCATATGATAGGTTCGCGAAAAATCACGCCGCCCAGAATATTGCGGATTGTGCCGTTTGGCGACTTCCACATCTTCTTGAGTTTGAATTCTTCAACGCGCTGCTCGTCAGGCGTAATAGTCGCGCATTTAATGCCAACACCATGTTTCTTGATGGCGTGTGCCGCGTCAATCGTCACTTGGTCGTTGGTAGCGTCGCGGTTTTCAACGCTCAGGTCATAATATTCAATGTCGAGATCAAGGTAGGGGTGGATGAGCTTCTGCTTGATGAAGTCCCAGATGATGCGGGTCATTTCATCGCCGTCTAGATCAACGACCGGGTTTGCTACTTTAATCTTAGTCATTATGCCTCGCTTTTGGGAGAAAAAGAATTTGATGTCGCCCTATAGCACCGGAATTTTGCAACGCAAAGTCAGCTTTTTGGATTAGGGAATTATGGCGCAATGGCGAACTTTATCCCATAAGCCACAACCCCCAATGCCAACACGCTTGCCAGCCAAATTGCGGCGAACCAGAGCAGGCGTGCGCTCAATGGTAGCCTCCATCCGTTGAGACTTTGCCGCGAAATACCCAGTAGGACCACGCCGTGTAGGCGAGGATGAGCGGGACCAACACCAGCGTGCCGACCAGCAGAAACTCCAGCGAATTATCCGGCGCGGCGGCCTGCCAGATCGTTACTGAGCCCGGCACGATGTAGGGATAAAACGAAATGCCGATGCCGATGTAGCACAGTACGAAAAGCGCAAGTGAGGCCAAAAAAGGCTGGAGGTGGTAGTGCTTTTCAAGGCCCTGATAGAGCAAATAAGCACAAGCCAAAACCAGCAGTGGAACGGGCGCAACGTAGAGCAATTGCGGGAAGCGCAGCCAGCGCTCCATAAAGGCTGGGTTCAAAAATGGCGTCCAAAGGCTGACAATCGCGATGAGCACCAGCGTGGCGATAGCGGTAATTTTGGCAAAGCGTTGTGCTTCTGTTTGCACATGGCCTTCGGTTTTATAAATTAGCCAGCCCGCGCCGAGCAGTGCATAGCCGATGACCAGCGCAACGCCAGTAAGCAGGCTGAAAGGCGTGAGCCAATTCCACCAGCCACCCGCATAAGCGCGGCCCGCAACGGGTATGCCTTGCACCAGCGCGCCAAGCGCGATGCCTTGCGCGAAGGCTGCCAGAGTGGAACCACCTGCAAAAGCCCAATCCCATAAGAATTTGCCGCGAACGGTTTTCCAGCGGAATTCAAATGCCACGCCGCGAAATACCAATGCCAAGAGCATGGCGACAATTGGTGCATAAAGCGCGGGCATGATGATGGAATAGGCCAGCGGAAAGACTGCAAACAACCCGCCGCCGCCAAGCACCAGCCATGTCTCATTGCCATCCCAAATGGGGGCTACCGAATTCATCATGGCGTCGCGGTCTTTCTCCGCTTTGACGAAGGGAAACAGAATGCCGATTCCTAAATCAAAGCCATCGAGAATGATATAGGCGAGCACCGCAAAAGCAATCAATCCGGCCCAAATGAAAGGATAATCCATAATGCAAATCTCCTATTCGGCGGGCGTTAAAGCGGCAAGCGCGGGTGCTGGCATAATGCCCGAAGCGCGGATGGGCTCGTCTGTTGGCAGGCCGGATTCGTGATCTCCGGGCGTCAAGGCCATTTGGCGGAAAATATAGAATATGCCCGCGCCGAACAGTGTGAAATAGACCACGATGAACGATAGCAGCGATGCGCCGACCGCGGCGGCATCAATCGCGGACGCGGATTGTGCCGTGGTGAGCAGGCCATAGACTGTGTAGGGCTGGCGGCCAACTTCCGTCACTGTCCACCCTGCGAGCAGCGCCACGAAACCGGATGGGCCCATAAGAATGGCAGCGCGGTGGAACAGTTTGGCATCATAAAGTCTGCCGCGATAGCGCAGCCACAGACTGGCGAGGCCGATGCCAAGCATGGCAAAGCCAATGCCGACCATGATACGGAAGGCCCAGAACACCGGACCAACAGGCGGACGCTCCGCCACTGGCCATTCCTTCAAGCCCTTGATTTCGCCATCAAGCGAATGGGTGAGAATGAGGCTGCCGAGCTTTGGAATTTCGACAGCATAATCCATGCGCTCTTCTTTGGAATTAGGAATGCCGAACAGTATGAGTGGCGCACCGCGCTGTGTCTCAAAATGCCCTTCCATCGCTGCAATCTTGCGCGGCTGGTGCTCCAGCGTGTTAATACCGTGCATGTCGCCTGCGATAATTTGTAACGGCGCGACGATTGCCGCCATCCACATCGCGTTAGAAAACATCACGCGGGCTGCGGGGTTGGTTTTGTCTTTGAGCAAATGCCATGCGCCGACAGCGCCGACCACGAAGGCCGTAATAAGGTATGCCGCCAGCACCATGTGCACCAAGCGGTAGGGGAAGGATGGATTGAATATCACTTCCAACCAACTTGTGACGATGAACTGCCCTTCAGCATTCATCGCGTAGCCAGCGGGCGTTTGCATCCACGAGTTCACTGCCAATATCCAGAACGCTGAAATAAAGGTTCCAACGGCGACCATGAGCGTTGCCAGAAAATGCAAGCCAGGCCCCACGCGGGAGCGGCCAAATAGCATCACGCCCAGAAATCCCGCTTCGAGGAAAAAGGCGGTGAGCACTTCGTAGCCCATAAGCGGGCCGAGCACTGGTCCGGTTTTATCGGCAAACACGCTCCAGTTGGTGCCGAACTGGTAACTCATCACGATGCCGGAAACCACGCCCATGCCGAAATTGATGGCGAAGATTTTTTTCCAATAGTTGAAGAGGTTATCATAAACCGATTTGCCAGTGATGAGATGCAGGCCGTTTATTACGGCAAGATAACTGGCAAGCCCGATGGTGAAAACTGGAAATACGATGTGCGTGCCGATGGTAAAGGCAAATTGCATCCGAGCGAGAAATACGGCGTCAAAATAGTCCATGGTGGCTCCTGACGAGTGCGTGTCATCACTAATCTGCACCCGGCTTAACGCAAAAGATAGGCATTCGTTCCGACAGCGCCATCATGCACCCTGTCGCAGGGCAAATTGGCGCGGGAAACTCCCTTTTGTGTTTTTGCGCTTTTGCGGTAATCCCCGTTTCAATTAATTTGATTTGGGTGAAAGCGACGACATGGCGGGTAGTGATTCAAGACGCGAACTTATGACGGGTGGCCCCGTGGTCATATTATGTGAGCCGCAACTGGGCGAAAATATTGGTATGGTGGCCCGCGCCATGGCGAACTTTGGCATGTCAGAATTGCGCATCGTCAACCCGCGCGAAGAGTGGCCGAATGAGAAGGCAACCCGCGCTTCTGCCAAGGCCGTTCATGTTATCGAAGGCGCAAAGGTATTCGATAATGTTGCCGATGCCGTTGCTGATTTGAACTATGTGCTGGCCACAACGGCGCGTGAGCGCGATGGCTTTAAGCCCGTGCTAGGGCCTGTGGCGGCGGCTAGACAAATGCGCGCCCGCGATAATGAGGCGCAGCGCTGCGGCATTCTGTTCGGGCGCGAGCGCTGGGGCCTTAACAATGAGGAAATTAGTCTGGCGGACGAGCTGGTGACATTCCCCGTCAATCCCGCCTTTGCCTCGCTGAACATTGCGCAGGCGGTTTTGCTCATGTCTTATGAGTGGATGAAATCCGGCCTTGTGGATGAAAACCAGACGGCGTTTGTGAGCAAGGAAATGGTGCCGGCACCGCGTGAGCGCACGGTGGGTCTCTTCGAGCAATTGGAGGAAGCGCTTCAATCGCGGGGCTATTTCCGTCCGCCGGAAAAGACTGAAGTGATGACTTATAATTTGCGCGCTTTGCTCATGCGCGCGCAGTTCACCGAAACTGAAATCCGCTTGCTGCGCGGCGTGGTGACATCACTTGACCATTATTCGCGGCAAAGTCCAAAGGGCGCAGGCGCGCCAGAGGGCAGGGCGCGGGTGAAAGCTGGGGCGAAAGACACGGATGAACAATAGGCCGGTTCTGTTTTTTGATAGTGGCATTGGCGGGCTTTCAGTTTTGCGTGAGGCGCGGATTCTTATGCCGGACCGCCGCTTTATCTATGTGGCCGATGATGCCGGATTTCCCTATGGCCGATGGGAAGAGGCAGCGCTTAGGGCGCGGATTGTCGAACTGTTCCACGGCTTTATCACTGCCTATAATCCCGTGCTGTGCCTCATCGCCTGCAACACTGCGTCCACCATCGTGATGGATGAGCTGCGCGCCGCGTTTCCCCATATGCCATTTGTCGGCACTGTTCCCGCCGTAAAGCCAGCGGCGGAGCGCACGCAGTCCGGCCTTGTTTCCGTTCTCGCCACGCCCGGCACCGTGAAGCGGCAATACACCCGCGATCTCATCGGCAAATATGCCGCCAAGTGCCATGTGCGCCTTGTGGGGTCTGAAAATCTGGCGGGCTTAGCTGAAACCTACATGCGGCAGGGCTTTGTAGATGAGGAGGCCGTGCGCGCCGAAATCGCGCCGTGCTTCATCGAAAAAGACGGCAAGCGCACGGACATTGTCGTGCTCGCCTGCACGCACTATCCGTTCCTCGTCAACCGTATGCGCAAAACCGCGCCTTGGCCCGTGGATTGGATTGACCCAGCCGAGGCCATAGCCCGCCGCGCCCTTACCGTGCTGGAAGACATCGCCCCCATCCCGCACGGCACCGAGCCGGTGCTGGAAGATGATGTGGCGATTTTTACCTCAGGCGCGCCGGATTTCTCACTGAGGCGGCTGATGGGCGGGTTCGGGCTTAGGGGCTAACTTACTTCCCCAAACCCCGCACCACCTGTTCCTTCACTTTCGTGCCCAGCAATTCAATCGCTTTCAGCGTTTTGGCATGGGGAAGTGCGCCCATGTCTATCTGCATCAGGAAGCGGTCGTTTTTGAAATATTCGTGCTCGGCCAAGATCTTTTCCGCCACTTCGTTGGCGTTGCCGACCAGAAGTGCGCCGCGCGGGCTGCGGCCTGCCTCATACTGCCCGCGCGTTACCGGCCCCCAGCCGCGCTCGCGGCCGATGCGGCCGAACATCTCGGCGTAGGGCGGGAAGTAGGTGTCGGCGGCGTCTTTCGAATCCTCGGCGATAAAGCCGTGCGAGTTGATGCCGACTTTCAATGTTTCCGGCGCATGGCCCGCCTTGGCGCCCGCCTCGCGGTAGAGCTCCACGAGTGGCGCAAAGCGGTGCGGCTCGCCACCGATGATGGCGATGGCTAAGGGCAGGCCAAGCGTGCCTGCGCGAATGACAGATTGCGGTGTGCCGCCAACGGCGATCCAGACGGGCAGCGGCGTCTGCACAGGGCGCGGCCAGATGCCCGCCTTCATCAGCGGCGCGCGCGTGGTGCCTTGCCAAGTTACGGGATTATTTGAACGAATGTTCAATAGTAAGTCCAGCTTTTCGGCAAACAACTTGTCATAATCGTTCAAATCATAGCCGAACAGCGGATAGCTTTCGATAAACGACCCACGCCCTGCCATAATTTCCGCGCGGCCATTAGAAATCAAATCCACTGTCGCATATTCCTGAAACACCCGCACCGGATCATCAGACGACAGCACCGTCACCGCGCTGGTAAGCCGAATGCGTTTCGTCTTCGCCGCAATCGCCGCCAGCACGACGGCGGGCGTGGAAATAGCAAAATCCGGACGATGATGCTCGCCAATGCCAAACACATCCAGCCCCACCTCGTCAGCCAGCACGGCTTCTTCCAAAAGGTTCGTCATGCGTTGTTGGAACGAAATTGTTGCGCCAGTGGTAGGGTCAGCGCCCGTGCCAGCGAAAGTGTAGAGACCGAGTTCCATGGGGAGTTTTCCTGTTTGCGCTCAACATAGGCGAGGCGGGGGCGGATTTGAAGAGCGCACAGGGATGGGGGTTGGTCACACGCGTGTGGCTTTAAACGACTCGGAATCCCTGAAGACGAAGCGTCGCAGTGATTTTGTGCCGAAAATACAAATATGTAATTAAGTAGCTATCTGACAAAATCGTTCCTGTTTCATATTTTCCAAATGTGCTGCCGAGAAATCTCGGATATCCGCCTTGTATTTTCGGCAATTAGTTCTTTTGTAATTTCATTTGAATCTCGTAATATTGCAGAAATTTTGTACCCCCTGTCAGTAAGAATTTGCTTTTTTTCTTCAAAATTCTTAGTCGACAACTTTTCATTGGTTTCAGAATCTACAAGTAACAAGTTCCCGATTTGACCGATCACGTGCTCGCTAACCCCCTTTTTTGAATCAGCTTGGGATAATAGATGCTCAATTGTAAGATCTTCAGTATCGCCGATGAAAGTATGCTCCTCCTGACGCGCAACATTTTTAAGTATGTATTGGACCAAGCTCTTCTGAGAAGAATGGTTTTTGGTATAAATAATTTGTTCAAAGCCAGCGTCAAATTCAGATTCTGGAACTTCTCTATCTTGCAGCTTTTGAATGAGCAGTGAAATTTCTAGGCCCACTTCATTGCTGTTCTGCGCTTTGAAAACTTGCCTCCCAAAGGAAGAGTACATTCCTGATATTCCGCCGGAAGATCGCGATGACGTGATTGCATTGAATGAAAAATGAAATTTTTCAATTACCTTAATCGCATTCCTAAGTACTTTCAGTTTGATGACATCGTCTCTATAAGAGCGAATTAGAGAAAGTAGACCTGGGGCAGGCTGGACGACTTTGAAAATCCTTAGTGCAGCCAAGGAACGAGCTACTTCTTTTTCTGCCTTGCTCCATTGATACTCTGTATCAAATATTGATCTCCATCGTTCTGCATCGGTCACAAAGCGATCCAAATGAGACTTTGCATTGTTTTTGACTACAGTTGCTTTGACCTTGGGAAAGGCCTTTGCCTTTGTTACAAAATCATATCTTGATTGCCACGAGTGAACAATAAATGTGTCTGGATCTAAGGTGATCGGTGAGCTAGCAATTGTATCTAGAACTTTGCTCCATTTTAATTTTGATTGATCCACACCGCTTACTGGTTTAATAAATTTTGTAAAATGATTGCGAATTAAGTCGGATAACGCAAGGTCTTTACCGCGTGTATTCAATGTCTCAAATATCAAATAAGCGTCATCTTCGTTGTCTAATGTTACTAATATCACATTTAAATCAAATACTGTATCTCTTAATTTAGTAAGCCAATCTGTCGCTTCTTTTTCTCTATCAATTTTTGTTTGCTCTTTATTGCTCAGGAATTTTTCGACCCGTTCAGCAATTTGTATCTTAAATATACTGTAAGCCCGCTCTATAGCCTCTTCTTCGCGACCAACTACTGGCGGAATTTCCGAAGGACCATCTTTTAGCACTTCTTCTTGCAGGAACGGAAACGAAGTCTCTGTTTGAAGCACATAGACAGTCTTATTTTCGCGGTCCTTCTGCTCAATGTATGCTTGTAAGCCATTTGCGAGATCAATTTGGTTCAATTTTTTGAACGCCTGTCGTATGGCACATAATAAGATGGTTATGGTTGTCAGTCGTTGCTGTCCGTCGACTACAGCAAGAGTTGCGCGCCCAACTTTGTAGACCACCATTGAACCAATAAAATATGCTTCTGACATGTTATTCATTATGTCTGTCCAGAATTCCAATACGTGGTCAGTCTCCCAAGAGTAGGCACGTTGAAATCGTGGAATTAAAAATGTGTTTCCTTTGAGCAGTTCATCGATGCGTTTATCGTGCGATTCAATTTTCATCTTCAGGGAACTCCGGCTCTTATGGGTTGAGACATATGATAACGGTAAGTTGAATTTTCTGCAACGACGTATAAAAAAGGACAATGCCGCACCATTCTGGCATGGCGGGCCGCGTGCCGAATATTATGGAAACAGATTTGAATTTATTACGTGCGATGATGCGCGGCCTATCTCTCCCTTGGCGGGCGAGAAAGCAAAAACTTGTGCTTGGTCCTTGCCAAGCCTTAGTTTTTGCAAGAGACGGGCTGCTTGGTTTTGGAGGGTTTATCCCGACACTTCGTCATTCCGGGGCCGCGTAGCAGAACCCGTGAATCCAGAGATGGATAGTCGTGATTATGCTCGTTCGTTGGCATAGAACTGTCTGATTTTAATGAGATTTCGCCGATGGTGCACTCCATCCTTTGGCTTCACGGCTCTGGATTCCGGGTTCCGCTGCGCGGCCCCGGAATGACGGACTTTTGGAGTGTTTTATCCACGCCTCAAATTCTTCACTTACAATAGCGCCAGTTTGAATGAGGAAACAAAATGGACTGGCCGCTCGTCATCGACCGAAACCGCACTGCGCTGCTCACAATCATCGTGGCGCTGATGGGTTCGCTTGGGCTGGTGGCTGGCGGGCGGCTGACGGTCTTGCCATATTTTCTTTATCACCGTGCGCTTGCCATTCTTCGCCCCGCTGAATCTGCCGTGCGGCGGTTGATTATGATTGTGGCGCATGAGATGAAATTGCGCGGGTTCAAACTGCGTCCGGCGCGGCGCGACGGGCTGGCGGAGTTTCTTATTTTTTCGCGACCCAACCCGCGTGATGAGCCTGCGCTGCCGTCGTTTAATTTGATTGATCCGCTGAAACTATTCGGGCGGGAAGCGCCGGATATGGACGGGTTTTACGCGGGCGAAGAAAGTGGTTTGCCGGACATGTCGCCTGTGCCTGCCGCCTCGCTGGCATTGCGGATTCTCGCGCTGAAAAACGCGCTGGAAAACCTACCTCGTCAGGCCAAGCGCCTTGCCCGCTGGTACGAGCAACGCGATTTGGCTTATGCGCAAAATTTGGCGCACCGCTATTCCCCCATGCGTCCCGGCCCCGCGCCATATTCGCAACAACGCAATAGGGATGAAATCGGCGAGGTTTTGCTCGAATGCCATTTGCTGGCGATTTATGCGGGCGAGCGACAGGATTCGTCTTGATCGTTCAAGTAAAAATTAGAGCAAAATTACGCTGGTTTTCACAAAGGCCGGAGCGTTCAACCTCGCCCGCTTGCGGGAGAGGCAGTCGGCGCAGCCGACAGAGAGGGGAAGTCTTGAAAAGCCCTCACCGGTGCTTCGCACCTCCGCTCCCGCAAGCGGGAGCGGTTAAAAGCGCGGCGATAGCTAAAAGTTGCCGAATTCGCCGCTCCATGTTGACATCTCACCTCGCTTCGCCTAATCACCCGCCAGCTCCTATCAGCAATGACCGGAGCGTTTACGTGTCCCGTGAGTTGGCCCTTACGCTTTTTAGTGGCCGATTCTGTCAGAGATCAATAGATTTCAGAGGAGGGCGCGTTTCCCACGCCGTGCGGATAGTCTGCGCGGCGCTAACTTTTGAGGAAATGCGATGAGCAAGCGCGAGTCAGCTAAATATAAATTAGACCGCCGTATGGGCGAAAATATTTGGGGTCGTCCTAAGTCCCCTGTGAACAAGCGCGAATATGGTCCGGGCCAGCATGGTCAGCGCCGTAAGGGCAAATTGTCCGATTTTGGTATTCAGCTGCGCGCCAAGCAGAAGCTGAAGGGCCATTACGGCGATATTTCCGAAAAGCAATTCCGCGCGATTTACACCGAAGCTGCGCGCCGTAAGGGCGACACCGGTGAAACGCTGATCGGCATTTTGGAATCACGTTTGGATGCGATCGTTTACCGCGCAAAGTTCGTGGCGACCGTTTTTGCTGCCCGCCAGTTCGTAAACCATGGCCATGTCAAGGTTAACGGTCGCCGCGTGAACATTGGTTCTTACCAGTGCAAGGCAGGCGATGTGATTGAAGTGAAGGAATCATCCAAGCAGTTGGCTTTCGTTATCGAAGCCGGCCAGCTAGCCGAGCGCGATGTTCCTGACTATATCGCTGTTGATCGCAACAAGCAGACTGCCACTTATCAGCGCGTTCCAACTTTGTCCGATGTGCCGTTTGCGGTTCAGATGGAACCAAATCTGGTCGTCGAATTCTACTCGCGCTAATCGGGTCTGGATTGATTTTGGAAAAAGCCGCTGTGGATTGCCACGGCGGCTTTTTTGTTAGTGGATGCTAATATGAACCAGTTGCAAGTAATTTTGGATGAAATCCATGAGGCACTGCGCCCGCGCTTTGGTGAGGGAAAAGTTGCGGATTATATTCCGCAATTGGCTAAAGTAGATGTCAATCAATTCGGCATGGCGGTGATTCCTCTTGATGGTGCGCCTGCTTTTTCCGGCGATGCTAACGTGCCATTTTCGATTCAAAGCGTGTCCAAAGTATTTTCGCTAACGCTGGCGCTGGGTATTGTGGGCGATGCTTTATGGAAGCGGGTAGGTCGGGAACCTTCGGGCTCGGCGTTTAACTCGATTGTACAACTCGAGCAGGAGCGCGGCATTCCTCGCAATCCTTTTATCAATGCTGGCGCAATTGCGGTTGCCGATGTGATTTTGAGCGGCCATCGCCCAAAAGAAGCGATTGGTGAAATCGTGCAGTTTGTGCGGTTTCTTGCCAATGATGAGACAATTTCGATTGATCCGGCAGTGGCGGCTTCAGAAACGCAAACAGGGCATCGCAACATTGCGCTGGCGGAATTTATGCGCGGTTTTGGCAATCTGCATCATAGTGCGGAAATGGTGCTTGGTGTTTATTTTCACCAATGCGCGCTGGCAATGTCTTGTCAGCAATTGGCGCAAGCGGGGCTATTCCTTGCCAATAATGGCGTCAATCCTGTGACTGGCCATCAAGTTATCTCGCGCGAACGGGCGCGGCGGATCAATGCGCTGATGCTGATGTGTGGCCATTATGATGGCTCCGGTGACTTCGCTTATCGCGTTGGTTTGCCGGGGAAAAGTGGCGTTGGCGGCGGTATTTTGGCAATTGCGCCGGGCAAAGCGGCAATTGCGGTTTGGTCGCCGGGGCTGAATGCTGTCGGCAATTCGCTGCTCGGCTCACTGGCGTTGGAAATGCTCGCCAAGAAAACAGGTTGGTCGATTTTTGGCGGATAGTTCAAACATACAAACTTGTAATTTTCGCGCCAGTTTCGCGCAAGGTAGTCCAACTAGATTGTGATTGTCAGGCCAAACGGTGTGACAGACAAACGCAGAAAAGACATTGTAAGCAGCTTCCCAATCTTAGCTTTCATGCTCCTCGCTCTCCGTTGGTCTCAATCAATTATCCTCTTGGAGACTATCATGAAGTCACGTATCGCTCTCGCCGCTATCATCGCGTTCGCTGTTTTTGCTCCTGCTGCCAATGCTGCGGCGCTGGCTCCTGTTGCCAAGCCTGCAATCACGGCGCCAGCCAAGTCAGTTGTTGCTGTAAAGGCAAAAGTGCATCATCACATGAAGAAGGCGCACAAGAAGGTTGCTGTGATGAAGGTTAAGTAATTAGCCGCATTGCACGACTAGAATTTGCCTGGAGGCCCATCCGGGCAAATTCTGCTTGTTTGCGGCACTACGCCTTTTGAGTGCCTACGCTGAATAGCTTGCCCTTTTCGGCAATCAGCACGAAGATCAATGCCAAGACGCCGACGCTGAAGAAGCCTAACGAGATTGGCAGCACAGTTCCATCAAACTGCTGGCCAATCGCCGCGCCGACAAGTGCGCCGCCGATGGTTTGGAAGAAGCCTTGAGCGGACGATGCTGTCCCAGCCATATGGCCAAGCGGCTCCATGGCAATCGAATTAAAGTTTGAACCTATGGCCCCAAAGCACACCATTGCCACCGCAAACAAGCCAAGGAAGAGCGGCAAAGGAACAGGCCCCAAGTAGGCGAGTGTCGCCATAACCGCAGACGATGCGATAAAGCCGAGCACAGCTGCGTGCGACAAGCGGCGCATACCGAGGCGGACAACTAGTTTCGAGTTTACAAAGGAAGCTATAGACATCATGCCTGCAACGCCTGCGAAGACTATTGGAAACCAAACCCCAAGGCCATAGATGCCCACATAAATTTGCTGTGCGGAATTAATGAAGCCGAACAGTGCGCCGAAAATGACTGATGTTGCCAGAGTGTACCAGAGTGACAGGCGGTTAGTGAGCACCACTTTGAATCCAGCGGCTACTGAAGCTAACGTGAAGGGCCGACGATCCTGCGGATGCAATGTTTCAGGCAGGCGATAGAGTGCCCATATGCCGATAACAGTGGCTATGCTTGCCATGAACACGAAGATCATGTGCCATTCGCTAAACAGCAAAATCAGCTGGCCAATGTTTGGTGCGACAACGGGCATGATCATAAACACGGTCATAACCAGAGACATGACCTCGGCCATTTGTCGGCCACCGAATACGTCGCGCACGATGGCAATCGCGATGACGCGTGTTCCAGCTGCACCCGCGCCTTGAATGACGCGAAGCAAAAGCAATGGTGTGAACGCAGGTACGAACACGCAGCTGATGGCCGCCAAAACGTAAACTGCGATGCCAATAAGCAATGGTCCGCGACGGCCATAGCGATCTGACAGAGGGCCGAAGATCAATTGTGTGACGCCAAATCCCAGCAGGTAGGCCGATATGACATATTGGCGCTGATTGGGGTCTGTCACGCCGAGACTTGCGCCTATCTGGCTCATGCCAGGCAGCATCACGTCGATGGCGAGCGCGTTGATGGCGATGAGCGCGGCAATCATGGCGATAAATTCGCCGCGGCCTATTTTGAGAGGAAAGACATCAGGACTTTTGATGGGTGCATTCATTTTTGAAATGCTTTCATAAAAATGGCAAAAGCGCCGGGGAGGACCAGCGCTTTCAAATTGATTCCGAAAAAACGCGGAACCTGTTCAATTCATTGAATAATATTAAGCTGCGCTTTTAATAGCGACGCCCTTTTCTGCGAGGAAATCTTGCAATTCTTGCTGCTGAAACATTTCACGCACAATGTCACAACCACCAACAAATTCGCCCTTTACATAAAGCTGAGGAATTGTTGGCCAGTTGGAATAGTCTTTAATTCCGTTGCGAAGGTCGTCAGACGAAAGTACGTTTATGCCTTTATAGTCAACGCCAACATGATCTAAAATCTGCACGACTTGGCCGGAAAACCCACACTGAGGAAAATCCGGCGTGCCTTTCATAAACAGCACAACGTCGTTCGACTTCACTTCGTTTTCGATCCAAGAGTTGATGGCGGACATGGAGAGGTTCCTTCGATTTGGGTTCAAGGCCCGAATTTGTGTGCATTTTAAATAAACCTTGGCAAGCGAGATGACAAGGTGCTCGGCGATTATCTCTGCTTTGTTTTTGCCCGCGTCCGCACGGTCGCCTTGCGGCTGACCTGCTTTGCTGCGGGACGGAGCAGCTTTTCGATTGCTCTTAGCGTTGTTGTCGGTGTCTTGCGACGACGACGGCGCGGAGAGAGTTTACGATTTGCCTTTTGCAGCAAGTCCTTGAGCGTGCTTTCTGT
Source organism: Phyllobacteriaceae bacterium (assembly GCA_043744175.1). GTDB lineage: Bacteria > Pseudomonadota > Alphaproteobacteria > Rhizobiales > Rhizobiaceae > JANMEX01. The sequence goes on along the minus strand of JAYTVD010000143.1, from coordinate 1,364 downwards.
GACGCCTTTGAAAAAATCACCTAAGCTCATGTAAGCCTCTTAATTCAAAACCGGAACGGATGTCTGAAGAGCCAGCGCATGGAGAACGCCGCCCATGTTGCCTTTTAGCGCCTGATAAACCATTTGGTGCTGCTGCACACGGCTTTTGCCACGGAAACTTTCCGCTACCACTTCGGCAGCGTAATGATCGCCGTCGCCTGCCAGATCGCGGATTATGACGACGGCATCAGGAATGCCGTCTTTAATCAGGCGTTCAATTTCGTGGGCGTCCATTGCCATATCAATATTCCTTTACGCCGCCATATAGTCGGGGAACCACGACTCATGAGTGGATTTTAAGCTAGCAACATTTATGGCGCGGGCGTCACCTAATTTCAATTCACTGCCCTTTGTGTTGCCAATCCACGGCGCGAAAACGCCTGCCTCATTGGCGCGTTCGTGCACCTCATCGAGATTTTCGCGCGTTACTGTGATGACGTAGCGGCCTTGATCTTCGCCGAAGAAGACGGGGATCGGATCGTAATCATTAAGCTCGTTGATCTCGGCGCCGATGCCGGAGGCGATTGCCATTTCGGCGACGGCAAGCGCTAAACCACCATCGGAGCAATCGTGGACAGCCGTGACGAGACCATCGCGGATAAGTTGGCGGACGAACAGGCCGACACGTTTTTCGTGAGCGAGATCAACGTGCGGGGCGGGGCCATCGGTACGGCCAAACAGGTCGCGCATGTAGATGGACTGAGCCAAATGCGTACCCCATTCAGGCGTTGCGCCAGCGAGTAGGATGCACTCGCCTTCTGCGGCAAACCTGATACGAGCCATTTTGGACCAGTCGTCGATGAGGCCGACGCCGCCGATTGTTGGCGTTGGCAAGATGCCGGTGCCGTTGGTTTCATTGTACAGCGAGACATTGCCGGAAACGATCGGGAAATCGAGCGCTGTGCAGGCAGCGCCGATGCCTTTGACGGCAAATACCAATTGGCCCATGATTTCGGGACGTTCCGGGTTGCCGAAATTAAGGTTGTCAGTTGCGGCTAATGGCTCTGCGCCGACAGCACAAAGGTTGCGCCAGCATTCGGCTACGGCTTGCTTGCCGCCTTCAAACGGGTCTGCTTGGCAATAGCGCGGGGTTACGTCTGATGTGAAAGCCAGCGCTTTTGTTGCATGGCCTTCGACGCGCACGACGCCTGCGTCGCCGCCAGGAAGCTGCAAGGAGTTGCCTTGAATTAGCGTGTCGTATTGCTCATAGACCCATCGGCGCGAGGCCTGATTTGCCGAGCCGACGAGTTTGAGCAGTGCGTCTGCTATATCCATTTGCGGCACATCATCTACGGCGAGATGCGCTGGCTTCTTGGGCTCGATCC
>JAYTVD010000142.1:0-4589 GCA_043744175.1 Phyllobacteriaceae bacterium | reverse complement strand
CCATTTTTGCTTCAAATCTAAGCACCAGCTTCGCCGTTGATAAACTAATAATCGGCACCGAAGGCGCATACCCTCCGTTCAATTCAGTAACGGCTGATGGCAAAGTTGTCGGCTTCGACGTAGATATAGCCAATGCCCTTTGCGAACATATGAAGGTGGAATGCTCAATCGTCACACAGGATTGGGACGGCATTATTCCCGGCCTGTTAGCTAAGAAATATGATGCGATTATTGCGTCAATGTCCATCACTGAAGAGCGCCGCCAAAAGGTCGCCTTTACAAATCCCTATTATAAGGCTGCCATGACTTTTGTCACAAAAAAGGGCTCTGGCATAAAGGAAGTAACCGCTGACACCCTTAAGGGCAAAACAGTTGGGGCACAGGCGGGCACCACACAAGCTGATTTTATGGCTGCGGCATTTCCTGATGCCGAGTTGAAAACCTACCCTTCACAGGACGAGGTCAATCTTGATTTAGTCAACGGACGCCTTGATTTCGGCGTCAGTGATATGCTGCCAATGATGGACTGGGTCAACAATGGCAAGGATGGTGCCTGCTGTGAATTGGTTGGTGCTGCCGTTACCGATGCCAAATATGCAGGCGAAGGCGCTGGCATCGCACTTCGTAAAGAGGATACGGCTACCTTGGAAGCCTTCAATAAAGCCATCGATGCCATGCGCGCAGATGGCACTTATAAGGCGATCAATGACAAATATTTCAAGATTGATATTTTCACGATGAAATAAGTATCGACTTTCGAGGCCGCACAACGATGTTGATGCGGCCTTTCAATGCAAAGATCACCTATGACCAATCATTTTGACATCGCTATAATTGGCGGCGGTATCGCTGGATTTTCACTTGCCCATTTCTTGGGTGGACGCAGCAAAGTACTGTTGATGGAGCGCGAGAGCGCATTTGGCTATCACACGACAGCAAGGTCTGCTGGCGAGTTTTCGTACTCCCACCACACCCCGCTGGTCCGCAAACTCGCAAAGCTCAGCTTTCCATTTCTAGAGCGGCCTGAACCAAGTTTTTCTGAAACCAATCTGCTAAATCCGCGAGGCGCAATCTATATTGCTCCCGAGGATAAGCGTGACAAACTCTTAGCCGTTTTTGATGAAGAACGCCGCCATTCCCACGAAATGGTCATACTGACTGTTGAGGACACAATTAAACGTGCGCCAATTCTCAATCGGGAGTTCTTCTCATCCGCATTCTACGATCCTAATTGCTGGGACATAGAAGTCGCCAATCTGTTCCAGTGCTATATCAAATCGGCCAAAATGTCGGGGACCGTTGCCCGCACTAATGCGGAGTTGCGAACTGCGACCCGGAAACAAGGTCTTTGGCATGTTGAAACCAGCGCAGGTCTCTTTTCCGCTGCGACAGTGGTCAACGCTTCAGGTGCATGGGCAGACGAATGCGCCGCAATCTTTGGAGCAGCCTCAATAGGCATTTCTCCTCTTCGACGTACGGTCATTACTGTTGATCTGCCGCCGGAAATAAATGCAGCGATGTTGCCTGAGGTCGCGGAGATTGAGGAAGATTTCTACATGAAGCCCGATGCCGGCAAGCTGATGATTTCACCGGCAGATGAGCATGTTAGCCCGCCCTGTGATGCCCAGCCGGAAGAACTTGATATTGCATGGGCGATGCACTGGCTAAATGAATCAACAACCATCAATGCCCGCCACGTTTCGCACTCATGGGCGGGTCTGCGCTCTTTCGCGCCGGACCGTGCGCCCGTTGTAGGCTGGGACGCAAAGGTTGAGGGATTATTTTGGCTGGCGGGCCAGGGCGGCTTTGGCATACAAACTTCGCCTGCGCTTGGCCGTCTAGCAGCCTCCCAATTGCTCTCAGACGCGTTGCCGGATGATTTTGTAGACCAAGGCTTTGATTTAGCGTGGGTTTCCCCCAAACGATTTTCTTGAAGGACAGCCAATGCGCGTTTTCTCCCCTACCGAAACAGCTGCCGCTCTGAACTATACCGGGCTCATTGACGCCATTTCTCAGGTGTTCGCCAGTGGTGCAACTGCGCCACAGCGTCATCACCACACAATGAAGAAGACGGGCGAGCCAGACGCGGTGCTGCTGCTCATGCCCGCGTGGGCGGATGGTTTCGGTGTCGGCGGCGTTAAAATCGTAAATGTCACACCTGGCAATTCCTCACGCGGCCTGCCAGCAATTACGGCCAGCTATCTCGTCTTCGATGAGGTCACGGGCGAGCACAAAGCCATATTGGATGGCGCAACACTGACAGCAATGCGCACCGCTGCAGTGTCCGCGTTGGCCGCCAAACATTTAGCAGCAGCAGATGCCAAAACTTTGCTTGTTGTCGGCTCAGGACGCGTCGCTAATGAATTACCCTTCGCTTTCAAGGCCGTGCGCCCTATCGAAGAGATTTTGGTTTGGAGCCGCGCACAGGAATCCGCAACCCGCCAAGTCGTACAATGGGCCGCAAAAGGCATGCACGCAACCGCGATTACAAATTTGCAAGAGGGCGTCGCAAAGGCTGATATCGTTTCCTGCGCTACATTGGCAACACAGCCCATTATTTTGGGTGCTTGGCTACGTGCAGGCCAACACATTGATTTAATTGGCTCTTATGCACCGCACATGCGCGAAGTGGATGACGAGGCCATGCAACGCGCTAAGGTGTTTATTGATACTGAAGCAGCGCTACACGAAACAGGCGATCTAATTTCGCCACTTCAAAGCGGCGCGCTAGCCCATGACGCAATTCTTGGAACACTCTATGACCTGTGCGCCGTGCCGCAGAAATCATGGCGACAGCCCAACGACATCACACTGTTTAAGGGTGTTGGCCACGCCCTCGAGGACTTAGCCGCAGCAAAATTAGCGCTCATGGCAAGCTAAATCGCAATTCATGCATTGCGGGACGACACGAAAAGGCGCAGCAAGAGCGGTTCGCTTACTCTCCCAAAGTTACTGACCTCAAAATGACTCTATCAATAAACTTGGCATCGCCCCGCGCGGCGATAATGGCTGTTTTTGCCGCCTTCGGCGCAATAGTCGGTGTATTCTCCGGTTCGGTACCGCAGATGATGGCCGGCGCAAATCTCACTAATACCAGCTACGGGCTTGCTATAACTCTTATGACGGCAACTACAGTAGCCTCGATGGGCATTGCAGGTGCGCTCGCAGCCCGCTATTCACATCGCAGGCTGTTGCTCGTAGTATTACCTCTTGCCTGGGCGGCATATGCGGGCATGTTAACGTCTAGTTCACCAAAGGAGTTTTTCATTTTGGCCGCACTGAGCGGTATGATTATGGGCATCCTAGATGTCATCATGAATGCCGAGGGCGGCGCTATCGAAGTCGATCTAAAGCGCCCAGTTTATACGACCTTTCATGGCAACGTTTCGCTCAGTCTGGCCTGCTTCGCCATAATTTCGAGTGTCCTATCCACCGAGATTGGGACGTGGGCTTCAATAAGCACAGCAAGCATTGCAGTCATAGTCGCAATGATTTTGGTCTATAAATTCCTACCGTCGCGCAATCTGCCAGTCAGAAATTCCGACCGAAGTGATACACGCCACTTTACCAAGCCACTGATTTTAATAGGAATTGCAGCCGGTTTGATTATCGCATGTGAAATATGCGCACTATTTTGGTCGTCAAAATTGCTTGCCGACGCAGCACCTAATCTGGCGGCAATTTCAGGTATCGGGGCTGCATTCTTTGGCCTCTGCAATGCGTCATTTCGCTTCTTTGGTGATCGTATGCGCGCGCATTTTGGCGAAATAAAACTAATGATTTCAACCCTTACTTTAGCAATATTAGGCTTTAGTGGATTAGGCCTAACCTCCGGCTTTACCGCAAACGTATTCTTTTTCGCAATGACGGGCTTCGGCGTATCCCTTCTTTGCCCTTGTCTTTATGCCATGGCATCACGGGAAACACCTAAGAACCGCGCAGCTGGCCTGTCAGTTTCTATGCTGGTGGCTGGCGTTCCGCGCATCATTGCCCCTACGGCATTCGGTACCATGGCCCAAACTTTTTCAACTAGCGCTGCATTTGGGGCCTGCGCTTTGGTGCTGGCGGTAGCAATGTTAGTGGTTATGAATTTAAGAGATCAGGCGAAATAAATGAATATAATTCAATAAAATCATATATTTAGATAGATTATAGGAGGTCGTAAATATCTTACTTTAGGTCAGATTTTCGCAAAACCAGGCCAATGTTTTTTACATCTTGTAAATTCCCTCAAAATCCTCCATATAGGTTGGGTATGGAAACGGCCTATAGACTTGGCCTTGCGCTTAACTATCGCTATGCTGACGTTCTTTACCGACTACTACACTAAATGGCTGACACCGTGTCGGCTAGCAAAGCGATATACGCGAAAGGCACTAAAAAATGGCTTCTGGAACCGTAAAGTGGTTTAATTCCCAAAAAGGCTTCGGCTTCATTGCTCCGGACAACGGCGGCGCTGACGCATTTGTTCACATCTCTGCTGTTGAACGTTCAGGCATCAACGAACTTCGTGATGGCCAGAAGGTATCTTACGAGCTCGTTGCAGATCGCAAGAGCGGCAAGATGTCAGCTGACAACCTCAAGCTCAT
>JAYTVD010000141.1:0-16774 GCA_043744175.1 Phyllobacteriaceae bacterium | reverse complement strand
GTCGCGGGACTTTTAGTGACAGAGCTATCAGCCGACGTTGGCGATGTCGTCAAAGCCGGTGATGTGCTAGCGCGTTTGGATACGTCGAGCTTGGAAACCCAGTTGGCCCAAAATGTAGCCCAACAGGCACAGAATGCAGCTGCAGTGGCGCAGGCTGAGGCGCAAATTATTGATGCGCAGGTGGGCGTCAAGCAAGCCAAGGACCAGTATGAACGGGCCGTCTCGCTGGCAAAGTCAGGCGTCACCACGTCAGCTTCGCGCGATACTGCGACCAATGCTTATGACAGTGCAAAAGCCAAGCTGAACACCGCCCAGCAAGGGCTGGAAGCCGCCAAAGCGCAAGGCGGTCTTGTCGCCGCGCAGCGCAAAGAGGTGGAGCTTCGCATCTCCAAGGCCGAGGTAAAGGCTCCCGCAGATGGCTTGATTTTGGCGCGTAACGCCCAGCTCGGTGCGGTGGTTTCAGGTGGTGCCGGTCCGCTGTTCCGTATTGCCCGCGATGGCAAATATGAAGCGGTTGCTGATGTCGCCGAAAACGCATTGCCGCGCATTACAGTTGATATGCCAGCAACGCTTAACCTTTCCGGTTTGGACGAACCTATTAAAGGCAAAGTCCGCCGTGTCGATCCCGAAATCGATGCCGCTTCGCGCCTCGGCAAAGTCCGTGTGGAACTGGATGCCGACCCTCGTATTCGCCCGGGCGCATTTGCCAATATAGATATCCAGATTGCCAATCGCGAAGCAGTTTCCGTGCCGGCATCCGGCTTGATCTACGCCTCCAAGGACGCATTTTTGCAAATCGTCAAAGATGGCGTTGTCGAGACCCGCAAGGTAAAGCTCGGCATTCGTGCTGGCAAATATGTTGAAATTCTTGATGGCGCAGTTGCTGGCGAGGACGTGGTCGAACGCGCTGGAACTTTCATCGCCAATGGCGATCATGTCACCGCCGTTCCCGCCGTCGAACAGACAGGAGCCGTGAAATGAATTTTTCCGCCTGGTCTATCCGCAACCCAATGCCGTCAGTGCTGCTGTTCGTGGTGCTGGTCGCTCTCGGCGTAACCAGCTTTATGAAGCTGCCCGTCACGCGTTTTCCGCTGATTGATATTCCGCTTGTTTCTGTCACTGTCGTAGATCCCGGTGTCGCCCCAACTGAACTTGAAACGCAGGTCACCAAGACTGTTGAAGACGCCGTCGCAAATATCACGGGCGTTAAAAATATCATCTCGACGGTCAATGAAGGTCGCTCTACCACTGTCATCGAATTCCGCCTTGAGGTGCAGACGCAAAAGGCTGTTAGCGATGTGAAGGACGCCATCGAGCGTATTCGCTCGTCGCTGCCCGCCACCGCCAGTCAGCCGATTGTCAATTCGATTGATGTAGAGGGGCAATCAATCCAGACCTATGCAGTAACCGCGCCGCAGATGACCATTGAAGAGCTTTCATGGTTCGTTGACAATACAGTCATTCGCAAACTCCAAGGCGTCAAAGGCGTTGGCCGTGTGGACCGTAACGGCGGCGTGAAGCGCGAAGTCAGCGTCAGCCTCGATCCGCAGCGCATGATGGCGCTTGGCATAACGGCGGCTACCGTCAATCAATCCTTGCGCGGCATGAATGCGGATATGACCGGCGGGCGAGGTGACATTGGTGACCGCGAGCAAGCCATCCGCACACTTGGTGGTTCACGAACGATTGATGACTTATCTGCTACAGAAATTCCAATCGGTGGTGGCCGAACGGTGCGCCTTTCGGATATCGCAACTGTAGAAGATAGCTGGGGTGACCCGAAAAGCTTCGCGACTAACAACGGCCAGACAGTCGTCGCCTTCTCCATTTTCCGCGCCAAGGGCGAGAGCGATGTGAACGTTGCCGACAAGGTCGAAGCCGCTATCAAGGATATGGCAAAAGCCCATCCCGAAGTGAATTTTTCAAATGTTGACGACAATGTGAGCTATACGCGCGGCAACTTTGAGGCCGCGATGAGCTCGCTGGTTGAAGGCGCATTGCTGTCCGTAGTGGTGGTGTTCCTATTCTTGCGCGATTGGCGCGCCACGCTGATATCCGCAACCGCCCTGCCACTTTCCGCCATCCCTACATTCTGGGTCATTCACCAGATCGGCTTCTCGCTGAACCTCGTCTCGCTGCTAGGGATCACTTTGGTGGTGGGCGTTTTGGTGGACGACGCCATCGTTGAAATCGAAAATATCGTCCGTCATATTCATATGGGTAAAACGCCATACCGCGCGGCTATGGAAGCGGCGGATGAAATTGGTATGGCGGTTATCGCCATTTCCATCACCATCATTGCCATCTTCACGCCGGTCTCATTCATGAGCGGCGTTGCGGGACAATATTTCAAACAGTTCGGTGTTACGGTTGCTGTGGCAGTGTTTTTCTCGCTGCTCGTCGCGCGGTTGATAACGCCGATGATGGCCGCTTACATGCTGCGCGTTCCCAAAGTCCACGTTGAAAAAGATGGCTTTGTTATGCGCTCTTATTTGAGCTTGTTGAGATATTCTGTGCGCTTCCGCTGGATTACCTTGGTGCTCGGCATTGGGTTCTTCGTGGGCTCGATCAAGGCTGTTGGCCTACTGCCATCCGGCTTCATTCCAAAGGTTGATGTCGCCCGTGTTATCACCAGCATAGAGCTGCCGCCGGGTTCCAAGCTTGAGGAGACCCGCACGGTTACTGACGCTGCCGTTAAGGCCGTGAAAGAACTCAAAGAGGTCAAAAGCGTTTATGTGATCGGCGGCGTTTCGCCAAAAGGTGAGACTGAACCGCGCCGCGCGACCATGATTGTCGAGCTATTTCACAAGACTAAGCGCGACATTAAGCAAAAAGAGCTTGAGCCGATGATCTTGGATAAGCTGGCACAAATTCCGGATATGAAGGCCTACTTCCTCAATGATCGCGGTGCTCGTGCGCTTGAACTTGGTGTGATGGGCTCAGACCCTCAAGCCTTGTCGGATAACGCCCGCAAGGTACAAAGCGAGATGGCAGCCACAGGCAAATATTTGGCCATTACATCCAACGCAGCACTAGACCGACCAGAAATTATCGTCGAACCCAATGAAGCCCGCCTTGCAGAACTCGGCCTAACAACGGCCTCAATCTCTGAAACCCTACGCGTTGCTACCATGGGCGACATTGATGAGAACTTAGCGAAATACACTGTTGGTGATCGCCAAATTCCAATTCGTGTACGCGTTCCTCTCGATGCGCGTGCCGATATAGACACGCTCGCCGCTTTACCGGTGCCAACTGCCAAAGGCTTTGTCGTGCCGCTGTCGTCGCTGGCAACCTTGCGCTTCGGGCAGGGGCCGTCTGTCATTGATCGCTTTAACCGCGAACGCCGCGTCGTTATCGGCGCGGATATGGCGGGCACGGCTGAAATTGGCGAGGGCCTCCAAATTATCCACAATCTACCAGCATCAAAGGCGCTGCCCTCAACGGTGCGCATCCAGGAAACCGGCGATGCCGAAGTTATGGGCGAAGTGTTCGCTGGCTTTGCGTCCGCAATGTCGATGGGCATCACGCTTGTCTTTGTGGTTTTGATCCTGCTGTTCGGCTCAATCTTCCACGCCTTCACCATTTTGTTGTCATTGCCATTGGCAATCGGTGGTGTGGTGGCTGCGCTGTATATTACAGGTCAGGCAATATCCATGCCTGTGGTCATCGGCATTTTGATGTTGATGGGCATCGTTACCAAGAACGCCATCATGCTGGTGGATTTCGCCGTCGAGCGCGTGAAACACGGTATGACGCGCACCGCTGCCATTTATGACTCTGGTGCAAAGCGTGCACGCCCAATCGTCATGACCACAATCGCCATGTCGGCGGGCATGTTGCCAGCGGCGCTGGCGCTCGGCGATGGCGGCGAGTTCCGCGCGCCAATGGCGATTGCCGTTATTGGCGGTCTGCTGGTATCGACTGTCTTGTCACTATTGTTTGTGCCGGCAGTCTATACCATCATGGATGATGTGTCGCGCGGTGTGAGCTGGCTTCTCCGCAAACTGCTCAATCCGAACAAATCGGATGAAGTGGAAATAGGCCATGTCACCGCCGGTCACGGCATGACGGCGAACAACGATGCAGGTGTTGCACCCCAGCAAATTGCGGCGGAATAAATAGGCAAAGGCCGGGGCTAAACGCTCCGGTCTTCCCAAATTTCCTCATGAATAAGCGAGGCCAGCGGCAGCTTTTGCCGCCATGATTTCACCTGCAATTCAGGCTCGGCATAAAGCTCGTCGACATAGCCAATACAAAGATAGGCGATAATCTCCAGCCGATCCGGCAGGTTCAAGAGTGTCCGCATTTCAGCATCATGAAAGATGCTGACCCAGCCCACGCCAATGCCTTCAGCCCGCGCTGCCAGCCATAGGTTTTGCACCGCGCAAACCGCTGAATAAAGGTCCATCATCGGATTATGCGTCTTGCCCAAAATCACCGCGCCGCCGCGTGTCCGGTCACAAGTGACGCAAATATTGACCGGCGCTTTGCGAATACCCTCAAGTTTCAAGGATTTATACGTTGCCTGCCGTTCGCCGGAAAACATGCCAGCAGCCTCATCATTGGCCTTGGAAAACGCCTGCCACACTTGGCCCCGCCTAGCGGCATCACGAATGACGATAAAATCCCACGGCTGCATAAAGCCAACCGATGGCGCGTGGTGCGCAGCCTCTAGCAAACGCTGCAATACTTCATCATCGATTGGCCGATCGGTAAACTGGTCACGCACGTCGCGGCGCGTTTCAATGGCGCGATAGACTGCGGCACGGTCATCGGCGTTAAAGGGGGCGGCGGCAATGAGGTGTGGAATGGACATAATTTCCCCAAGCAAAAGCGACGCCAATCGCGCTGTCCATACGCGAAAAGCTAGTCACATCTGGCCGGTCTTCTGACTTCGGTTCATCCGGTTATTCGGCCTTCCCGAGTTGCCTCAGTGACTTGGGTCTAACCCCACGAATAACCGTCCCCGTCACAGCGTTGGGCACGTTCCGGAATAACACCGGATTCCCGATTCTCCCCAATTTCATGAGGCACCAGATAATTTCGTTATTGCAGGCCCGTATCCCCGACACAAGCGAGAACTTAAGAGGTCGCGCGCCGTTTTGATACAAATCAATGCATAAATGCCTATTCAGGCACAGCTTGGTTTCGAGGGGCAGGACGTCCCGTTTCCTGAAAGGAAAATCCAAATGTCAAACCTCATGAAACTCAAGACCGCATTTATTGGGCTAACGTTTGTCGCCGTTGCAGCCATGCCCGCCTTGGCCGATAGCACGATCAAAGTGTCACTCGCCGACAAGGGCGGAACGATGGACCTCAGCGTGAATATGGGCCTTGGCATGGCCATGAAGGGCGATATGTCCAAAGCCATCATGAGCATTACAACCGACGTCAAAACTGTCCCAGCTGGCAATGTGACATTTGAGGTCACAAATGTTTCCAAAGAAACCATTCACGAAATGCTTGTCTCGCCAATCAAAGATGAGAATGAAGTTTTGCCATACGTCGCCAACGAGGGACGGCTTAACGAGGAGGCCGCGCACGACATGGGCGAAGTTTCAGAGCTTGATCCAGGGAAATCTGGCGCTCTCACGCTCGATCTGAAGCCCGGCATGTATATCTTATATTGCAATGTGCCCGGTCATTTCACATCCGGCATGTGGACAACGATAACCGTTCAATAATCTTTAAGTCCCAGGCAGTTTGGTTTGGGATTTGCGATCTTCGTTCAATTCCCAAACCGTGTGCGCCACCAGCGCCGTCAACAAAATGCCGCCACCAGCGAGTGCCTGATTTGTCGGCACGTCATTGAAGATGATCCAGACCCAGATCGGCGCGAGGATTGTCTCCAAAAGATAGAACATCGCCACTTCGGGGCCGGACACAAATTTCGGCGCTAGTGACAGGCAGAAAAACGCTGTCGTCGTCACAAACGTCCCGTTGAAAATAATCCATCCCGGTGCATTGGCATGAATGCCGCCTTGAGAAATCACAAACCACGCCGCAACGACAAGCGGCACGGCGGCGCTGATAAGGCCGGTGAAGCCCATATCCTTGCCGCTGGCACGGGAAATTGTAATGGAAAGTGAAATCGTCACCGTCGCCAAAATCGCAGCAATATCGCCCCAGAGATGCCCGCCGGACAGGCCTTCCTGCACGATGATGAACACACCTATGGTCATGACAATCATCGCCAGAAATGTCGCTGGCTTTGGCTTTTCGCCGAGCATAATCCACCCCAGCAGGGCGCTGAACATCGGATTGAAGGCAAGGATAAACACCAGATTTGCAGTTGGCGTCGCAAACACCGCTGCGAAGAAAAATACCGACGACAAGCCATAGAGAATCGTGACAATCAGCCCGTCCCAACCGGGAATGAGCACAAGTTTTTTGCCCGTGTAAGCGCGCGCCACAAGCCAGACAATTGCCGTCACACCAAGTACGGCCAACGAGCGCAAAAACTGCACACTCCACACATCGCCATCAGAAAGCTTGACCAGCGGAATATCAAAGCTGACGGCCAAACCGCCAAGCATGCCTAGAGACAGGCCTTTTCTGCGTTCCGCAGCGCCAATTTGCAAATCATAAACTCCGGTTTATTGCGCGGGGCGCGTGGCATTGGGGCTGTAAAGTTGCCACCCTGCTGGACCCAAATGCTCCTGAGGGAAGAAGCGCGTCTTATAGTCCATCTTGGCAGAGCCTGCCACCCAATAACCAAGATAAAGATGTGGCTGGCCAGAAAGCCGCGCCCGCTCGATGTGATCCAAAATCATGTAGGTGCCAAGCGAGCGCCGTTCGATTTCCGGATCATAAAACGCATAGACCATCGAGAGCCCGTCGCCCATCGTATCACTGAGCGACACCGCCATAAGATCGCCGACGCCTGTTCCCGTCATAAAACTATCCGGTCCGCGCCTGCGATATTCAATAATTTTGGTGCGGGCATGGGTGTCCTCGACCATCATCGCATAGTCCATCACGGACATATCCGCCATGCCGCCATCGCCATGGCGGGCGTCGAGGTATTTGCGAAATAGCGAAAACTGCTCGCTTGAGGGCTCGGCCTTATACTCCTTGGCGATAAGGTCAGCGTTGCGCCGCCAGATACGCTCCATGCTGTCAGTGCGTTGAAATTCCTGCGCCAAAACACGGATCGAAACGCACGAACGGCAGGTCTCACAAGCTGGCCGATAGGCAATATTTTGCGAGCGACGAAATCCCCCTTGCGTCAAAAGGTCGTTCAAATCAGCAGCACGATTACCCACAAGGTGCGTAAATACCTTACGCTCGAGCCGCCCCTTCAAATAAGGGCAGGGCTGCGGAGCGGTCAGATAAAATTGCGGTGTTGATGTGGGGTGGTGATTCATGGCTCGCACAAATGTTTAAGGAACAAGTGTTTACGCGATGAGAAAAAAATTCAAGTCAATATTCTGATAAAGTGATATTTACTGCCTCAAATTTCATCACGGATTAAATAACCCACCCCCGGCTCGCTGATAATTATCTGCGGCGCGGACGTGGAGATTTCCAGTTTACGCCTTAATTGACCAACAAACACCCGCAAATATTGCGTATCCTGCACATGCGCCGGCCCCCAAACGGAGGTCAGTAGCTGTCGCTGAGTTACCACTTTGCCCTTGTTTTGCAACAGCACTGCCAGCAATTCAAACTCTTTCGGTGTGAGTTTGATAGGCTCACTGCCGCGCGTCACACTGTGCTTTGCAATGTCCAACGAAAGCGTGCCTGCGCTAAAAACGGTTTGCGATGGAGCTGCTGGCTCGCCCTTGTTGTCTTGCCGTAACGCTACGCGGATGCGCGCCAGAAGCTCACCGATGCCAAACGGCTTGGCCACATAGTCATTCGCACCAAGATCTAGCACGTCAATTTTCTCACGCTCATCGTCGCGAGCGGAAAGAATAATAACTGGCACTTGTGACCAATGGCGCAGCTTCGACACGACAGCTTTACCATCCATATCCGGTAGGCCAAGATCGAGAATAATGATATCTGGTATCAGCGCCGACGCTTGGCGCAGCCCGTCAGTGCCGTCTGCGGCAGCCAATGTCTCATAGCCGGCAGCTTCAAGTCCGTGCTTCAGAAATGTCCGTATCTGTGGCTCATCATCGACAATGAGAATGCGCTTCGGGCGGTTCATTGTCTCGCTCCTTTGGAGAGGAGTGCCTTGCCGGTCGCGGGCAAGCGCATGACCATTATGGTCCCAATATTGTCGCTAGCTTGAATTGCAATTTCGATTGTACCTCCCATCGCCTCGACAACACCTTTGACAATTGCCAGCCCAAGTCCAGCGCCGCTCTGCCCTGTAAGGGTTGGCTTGCCACTATAGAATTTATCAAAAACGCGAGCGCGGTCTGCCGCAGAGATTCCAACGCCCTGGTCAATTATCTGCACTTCGACATCTTTGGCAACCATTCCCACGTTGACAACTATCTCGCTTTTCAGAGGAGAAAATTTTGTGGCGTTTTCCAAGAGATTGAATATGGCTTGGCAAAATAACACGCGGTCGCCGATAAATGATCCGATCGGACCGTCAACTTTCAACTCATATTTTCGTTTGGGAAAACTAAGCTTAATGGCAGCAATACTCTCTTTCAGCGCTGTGATCGGGTCAACGACATCTGACCGTATCTGCAGGCCGGATTGAAGTTTAGTCATGTTCAAAAGATTGGCCACAAGCTGCGATAGCCGCCGTGTTTCATCTTCAATACCTGCCAATAATTCACGCTGCGCCGCTTTCGGCATCTTGGACCCAAACTCCCGCAAGCTGGTCACTGAGCCAAGTATAGAGGCAAGCGGCGTGCGCAAATCATGGCTCACGGATGAGAGTAAAGTTGAGCGCAGACGTTCTTCCTTGGCAACGGCATCCGCATCCTCTTTCGCGCTGGAAAGCCGGATCCGCTCGATTGTTAGTGCCGCCTGTTCCATCATGGTGTGCAAGGTGCCTTCAGCATCGCTTGATGCAGCACGATTGCCGCCAAAGGGTGCCAAGGCAAGAAGACAATCCGGCAAAATGACCTTGTCAATAAAGCGATATTCAAAGCGGGCGTTTGGCCAGCCGGGCGCTGTTGTCGTCATATCTTGGTTGGTGCGAAATGCCTTTTCCGCCAAGTGCAACTCTATCTCGTCCGGTTCGAGTGAAGGCTGCGCGGCATAATCAACCACCGGGCCATTGTCGATATTTCGCACCAACGCCGCCGGTCCTTGCACAGTCTTTGATGCCTGATCTACTAATGCTGTGAGAACGTGAGGTCCAGTCTTAGCTTCTGCCAAGAGACGTGAAAACTCCGAAAGGTTTGAAAGCATAAACGCACGGCGTCTGGCGCGGCTTAACTGCTCGCGCATACGCCCGGCCATCGTTCCCGAAATGGCGGCCACTACAAGGAACACCCCAAGCGAAAAGAACTCCTGCTGCTCGGTTATGGCAAATGTGTAGCGCGGCTCAATGAAGAAATAATTCAACGATAGAAACGCGCAGACAGCGCTCAACAGTCCGGCTTTCAGCCCCGAAAATGACGCACTTGAAACAACCGCGGCCATAAAGACCAACGCCACGCCGCGCGTGCCAATCCAGCGCTCAAGCAACGCCCCAACTAAAATCGCAAGGGGCACAACAAGTGCCGCCAACACCCAGTTTGGCACTGTTGGCTCATAGTCGTCGGCGGAGTTTTCGAACATATCCATAGCTAGCAATAGTCGCGCAAACCACGCCGCTTGCAAGCGCCGCACAGGGCGAATTTATCAATAAGTACCAATCTTTACGCAATCCTTATGCGAAAGCTGATTTTCCGCCTCGCTTCCTTATGCGCCCGAGCGCCTTGCTGAGACGAACAGAAATATAGTCTGCATAAGGATTGATATTAATATGGCCATTGTTGAACTAACTGAAGCGCCGACGCAAACCACCGATCGCGGCCACTCCGCCGGATTCTGGGGCCTGATGATTGGCTCTGTTGGCGTAGTGTATGGGGACATTGGCACAAGCCCGCTTTATGCATTGCGCGAGGGCGTGTTGGCAGCCAGCGGCGGCAACGCTGTAAACCCTGATAGCGTCATTGGCATTCTGTCTTTGATGCTATGGTCACTCATTGTTATCGTCACGCTAAAATACGTATTCATCTTGCTGCGGGCAGACAATGAAGGTGAGGGCGGTATTCTCTCGCTCTATGCGCTGGCCTCCCGCGCACTGGGTCGTTCCGTTCCCTTACTATTTTTATGCGGCGCGGCAGGAGCTGCACTATTTTATGGTGACGCTCTCATCACACCAGCCCTGTCTGTATTGTCGGCGGTCGAGGGTTTGAAACTCGTCACCTCCGCGCTTGACCCTTACGTCTTGCCACTAACAATCGCCATTATTTTCGGCCTGTTCTTCGTACAAAGCCAAGGCACAGGCGCAGTATCAAAATTGTTTGGTCCGCTCACTTTCGTCTGGTTCGTGGTCATGGCCATCGGTGGCGGTGTGCATATATTTGACCATCCCGGCGTGCTCGTCGCCTTCAATCCAGTGTATGCAGTTGCCTTCCTTGCCACCCACGGAACGATTGGCCTTATCGCGCTTGGCGCGGTATTTTTGACAGTGACGGGCGCTGAGGCGCTCTACGCCGACCTTGGCCATTTTGGCCGCAAGCCAATCCAGTTCGCGTGGATGTTCATTGTCTTTCCATCACTGGCCATCAATTATCTGGGGCAGGGCGCGTTGGTGATTGCCAATCCTGCGGCGCTGGAAAATCCGTTTTTCCTGCTCTATCCAGAGTGGGCATTGTTACCGGTGGTCATCCTCGCGACAATCGCCACCATCATCGCCAGCCAAGCCGTAATCTCTGGTGCCTTCTCGCTCACCCAGCAAGCCATCCAGTTGCGCATTCTGCCGCGCATGGAAATCCGCCACACATCGGTGGATCAAAAGGGCCAAATTTATATGCCGCAGATCAACGCCATGCTGCTTTTCGGTGTGCTGGTTCTGGTCATGCTGTTTGGCTCGTCTTCTAGTCTTGCAACAGCCTACGGCATCTCTGTCACCGGCACGATGGTCGTGACAGCCGTGCTCGCCTTTATCGTTGTCTGGAAATATTGGCGCTGGCCGCTGTGGGCTGCTGCTGCGCTGATGTTTCCATTCTTTGTCATTGATCTGGTTTTTTTAGGAGCCAATATGATGAAAATTCTCTCAGGTGGCTATGTGCCATTAATGTTCGCCGCGCTGGTTATGCTGGTGATGTACACATGGGTGCGCGGTACGACTCTACTCCAAGCCAAGTCGCGCCGTACAGATATGCCGTTAATGGCGATGATCGAAATCTTGGAAAAGAAGCCGCCGGTGCGTGTGCCCGGAACGGCAGTATTCTTAACATCCGATCCGGAAACGACACCCGTCTCGCTGATGCATTCGCTCAAGCATTACAAAGTCTTGCACGATTCCAATGTGATCTTGACGGTTAAAACATCTGATGCGCCGCGCGTATCAGATAGTGAGCGGGTGACTATGGAACGTCTGTCTGATGGATTTATGAAAGTGACCATGATGTTTGGTTATATGGAAGAACCAAATGTGCCCCGTGCACTGGGCCTTTGTCGTCAGCTCGGCTGGAAGTTTGACATTATGTCAACATCGTTTTTCGTCTCGCGACGCTCGCTACGCCCGTCTGCCAAGAGCGATATGCCCATGTGGCAGGATAGGCTTTTCATCATGCTCGCCCGCAACGCCAGCGATGCAACTGACTATTTCCACATCCCGACCGGCCGTGTGGTCGAAATCGGGACGCAGATCACTATCTGAAATTAGTACGAACCACGGCGCACGATTGTCCCGGTCAGGATGTCGTGCACCGTGCGTTTGCGATCGGTGAAAAGCGTCGCAAGCAGCACGAAGGGTGAGAGCACGACATTGCAGGCCCAGAACAGGAATGAGTGCGCAGCGGCGGTGACAAAATCCAGTGGCTTGCCGTCAAGCTGATCAACATGAATGTCCATAATACGCATCCCCAGGGTAGCCTGCGAGCGGCCGCCCATGGTGAGGCCGGAATAGGTTAGCGCCAACGCTGGAATCATAATGCCATAGAGAAAAAACCCGAGGCCAAGCGTCGCCAAACCAAGGATAAAAATCATCAATCCGACAGGGATACAAAGCAACGCGATGATGCCAAGATCCATCGCCGCCGCCATCATGCGCCGCGAACGGACACCTTCAAACGCGCGATATTCATCGCGGGCAGGCTGGGAGGATATTTCATGGTCAATCGTTGTCATCACATTGTCTCCAATTTTTTGGACAATCAGAACGTGGTTACGCAAAGCAGTGTTTGCAATGGCGCAAAAGAAAATGAATATTAGCTTTGTGTCGTCCAGACACGTCGTTCTTGCGGGGTGAATATGCAATCCTATGATCTTTTGGTAATCGGGTCCGGTCCCGCAGGTCGCCGTGCGGCGGTGCAGGCAGCGAAATTGGGCAAGTCTGTGCTTGTGGTGGATAAGGGCAGGCGGCTTGGCGGCGTATCGGTCAATACCGGAACCATCCCCTCCAAAACCCTGCGCGAAACGGTTCTCAATCTTTCCGGCTGGCGCGAGCGCGGCTTTTATGGCCGCTCCTACCGCGTCAAACAAGATATTTCCGCCGATGATTTGGTGCAGCGTTTGCACAAAACACTCGATCATGAGGTCGAAGTTTTGGAGCAACAATTCCTGCGCAATGGCGTCAAAAATACCCACGCTATGGCAAAATTCACTGGCCCCAATAGTGTGACGCTAACCACTGATGCGGGCGAAGTTTCGGAAGTTGGGTTCTCATTTGCCATGATTGCAGTCGGCACCACCCCGTTCCGACCATCGTCAATTCCGTTCGACAGCGATCGTGTTTTCGACAGCGATGAAATCGTCGAACTCACACGCTTGCCCCGCAGCCTGACTGTCATTGGTGGCGGCGTTATCGGCGTTGAATATGCCACCATTTTTTCTGCACTCGATGTGCCCGTCACACTGATCGAAACTAAAGACACGATATTGGATTTCGTTGACAAGGAATTGGTTGAAGATTTCATCCATGAAATGCGCGATCGCGGCATCGTTATCCGCTTTGGATGGACCGTGAAGGACGTTGCGGTAGAAACAGACAAAGTGAAAAGTACGCTGACTGCCGGGCGCAGCGTGCGGTCTGATTTTGTGCTCTATGCGGCAGGCCGCAGCGGCAATGTAGGCAGTTTGGGATTGGAGACAATCGGCGTCGTGCCCGACAGTCGTGGCCGCATTACGGTTAATCCGAAAACTTTCCAAACCACCCAGCCCAATATCTATGCTGCTGGCGATGTCATCGGTTTCCCAAGCCTTGCCTCTACCTCGCTGGAGCAAGGCCGGATGGCAGCCTGCCATGCGTTTGGCATAACATTGCCGCCGATGCCGGATACATTTCCCTATGGCATTTACTCCGTGCCGGAAATTTCGACAGTTGGCCTATCAGAAGAACAAGTTCGCGCCGCTGGCACTCCTTATGAATGTGGCATAGCCCGTTTCCGCGAAACCTCGCGCGGTCATATCATGGGCGTCGAGAGCGGCTTTTTGAAATTGATTTTTGCACTCGATACCCGCCGCCTTCTCGGCGCGCATATCGTCGGTGAAGGCGCAACCGAACTCATCCACATCGGCCAAGCAGTCATCAATCTGCACGGCACAGTGGATTATTTCGTGGAGAATGCGTTCAATTATCCAACGCTGGCAGAAGCCTATAAGATCGCCGGATTGGACGCGTGGAACCGAATGGGGGCGAGTGTTTAACCCTTGGGAACAAGGCTGACGCCAAGTCTCACCGGTCCACCACCTTCATCACCAGCAGCCCGATCGCCAAAAACAGCAAACTTAGCGGCACAGTTTCCAGCGCGACTTTGACAATTGCGGTCACACTCGGCCAGCCGTTGGGCATCATGAACCAGTTGGTGTCCATGATTTTGCCTAGCCCATCCATCACGGAAAGCGGTGTCCACGCGCCATTGCTGAAATACCACCAGCATTGCACCACCACTATACCAAGCGCGATGAGCAGGGGGGCAAGCACAAGGAGCCCGAGCCCGCCGAGTAGTGACAAGCCCGCTGCCATGCGCACTTTTTCTGATGTGCCCGAAGGCTCGTTGTTGTTGGCCATAATGTCCCCCGCGTCCATTCCGCAATCAATAGCTCGAAAACCCAGATAGTTAAAGCCGGTCTGGTGCCGCTTTCACGAATGCTGACCCTGCAATGAGCAGCCAGCCCGCAATCATCAACACGCCGCCGGAAGGCGCGGCAAACGGAAATAAGCGGTCGCCCAAGAACACCCGCGCCAACAAGTCTCCAGCAAATAGCAGCAGGCCCACCAGCAACACATTCGCCGCCAGCCGCAAGAACTTACCGTCGCCGATCAAGCCAATCGCGAGAAACACCGGCGCATGAAACATCAAAAAATTGGCTGCAATGCCCAAATTAGGCTCACCCGCCCGATGCGCCGCCGCAGCCGAAAGCGCCACGCCAGCAGCGCCTATCAGACCGCCGATGGCAGTAAATATCCGTTGCGTATTCATTATGCGTCCGCCCGCAACATCTCCGCCACCCTCGGCGCGAAATATGTCAAAATCCCGTCGCAGCCCGCACGTTTGAAGGCCAGCAGCGATTCCATCATCGCGTTGTCGCCATCAATCCAGCCGTTGGCTGCCGCCGCCATAATCATCGAATATTCGCCTGAAACTTGATAGGCAAATGTCGGCACATCAAACGCGTCCTTCACGCGGGTGATAATATCAAGATAGGGCAGGCCGGGTTTGACCATCAGCATATCCGCGCCTTCGGCCAAATCCTGCTCCGCCTCGCGCAGCGCGTCGGCACTGTTGGCGGGGTCGAGATAGTAGGTTTTTTTATCGCCCTTCAAAAGCCCACTCGTGCTCACAGCCTCGCGGTAGGGACCGTAAAAGGCGGAGGCAAATTTCGTCGCATAAGACATAATTGCCACATCCTGATGCCCCGCCGCATCCAGCGCATCGCGAATAGCGCCGATGCGCCCGTCCATCATGTCCGATGGCGCGATAATGTCCGAACCCGCATCGGCCTGCAAAACCGCCGCGCGGGCCAGCACAGCCACCGTCTCATCATTGACAATGATACCATTGCGCAAAATGCCGTCATGGCCATGGCTGGTGAAGGGGTCCAGCGCCACGTCGGTAATGATGCCGATTTCAGGAACAGCCTGCTTGATGGCCCGCGTTGCGCGGTTGATGAGATTTTCCGGATTGAGAATTTCAGAGCCCAAAATATCCTTTTGCTCAAACGGAATATTCGGAAATGTCGCCAGTGCCGGAATGCCCAGTTTCGCGGCCCGCTGCGCCTCCCGCACAGCCTCATCAACTGAAAGCCGGAACACGCCAGGCATTGCCGATATTGGCTCGCGAATATTCACGCCCTCAGTCAAGAAAATCGGCCAAATCAAATCATCCACAGTCAGGTGATTTTCCCGCACCAACCGCCGCGACCAATCCGCCTTGCGCATTCGGCGCAAGCGTTTGCTGTTTGTGATCTGATCGACACTGCGTGGCGTATTGAAAATAGACATTAAAAGCTCCTGATATCGGCCTAATATCACGGCCAAACTGCGCGGCAAAGCGCAATTCCCCATCACGAAATTATCACCAAGTTTCACAACCTCGTGCTTCTCACTTTCGTGTTTTGCAAGTGAAAGATGAATCCGCCCAACTCGCGCAAGGACGATGATGTCCTTGTATTTTTTGGGAGACTACAATGATCAAATCAATTCTCGTTTCCGGCTTGCTGGCTGGCGCAGTGGCATTCTCATCCATTGGTGCGGCAAATGCTGAAATCGTCAAATGCAGCAAGCATAATCTTATGATGATCCACGATGGCCTCAGCAAAATGGATGAGTCCACCGCCAAGGGCAAAGAGGCGATGAAAATGTCGATGGACGAACTCGAAATGGCGATGGCCGCCAAGGGCAAACACGACATCGCCGGTTGTCGTATGCACGCCGCCATGGCGATGGATCATATGCACGGCAAATAATAATCCACCTGCTACCCCGGGTAAACGGGAAGGGCCGAAACCTTTACGTGGTTTCGGCCTTTCTTGTGCATGGCGTTGCCTCTCATCTATCATTTACCTGCCGGATGCGCCAAGCTTGATCCTGCGCAAGCGAGGCGCGAGGCGAAGATGGGCGGACTAGGCCAATGACCTTTACGACCAATGATGACCAGCTGAAAAAGCCAGTACCATCACTGACGCTGTCTATATTTGTGTGGTTCCACCGGATTGTCGCCTGCTTTTGCATTTATTCAGGCATCACATATTGGATTCAGTTGATTGGCATAAATCCCGGTCCGCTTGGGCGTTTTGACTTAATGCCAACCTATTGGCAGGTCGCCGCCGCCTCACTTGCTGCCCTGTTTCCAGTGGCCGCCATTGGTCTATGGACAGTTGTGTCTTGGGGCCCGGTTATCTGGTTCGTAGCGGCTATGGGCGAAGTGATAATGTATCTGGGCTTTCCCCTACTCTTCGGCTCCCGCGACATGGTGTTGTTAGCTCATGCGCTGGTGGCGCTTCTCTATCTGGTATTTCGCATCATTTTATATCGCGAAACCCGCGCCGCAGCGCATTAAGGTCTTGTTATCGCTATTTGCTGATGTATTGCCGGTAACGGTCTATTAAGCGTGGTGATTAAGTCAAATTTGAACTGAATTGATTATGTTGGCCTCAACGGTGGGAACAAAACACACCGAAAAAACAGAGGCGATAAAAA
>JAYTVD010000140.1:0-4596 GCA_043744175.1 Phyllobacteriaceae bacterium | reverse complement strand
TCGAGTCCCGCCGCGTATAATTTCACATTTGAATATGAAGGAGTGTCGCCCGCGCCCAATGCTGAGATCATTGGCGTTAAATCTGCGGGCAAATGGGGCATACTTGATAAGTTAGGCAAAGAGATTGTCGCGCCGACTTATGATCGGGCCGTTACCACCCTATCAAACCTGTATTTTGCTGCTCAAGTTGGCGAGAAATGGGGTGTTTATGACTTGACGGGCAAGACTATTTTCGCTCCGAATTATGATAAGCCACCGATCATTTTCCCCGAGGGAAGTTCGGCATTTGCACTAACCAGCTCTGGAGATAGAATTAATTGGGTTGATGTGAACGGGAAAGTTCTGAAGAGTGACAAGTTGACGATAAGGGGGTGGTATAAAAGTCCCACCCCAATCATCCTTGCAACAGATGAGGTTAATCCTCATTACGATGAAATTTGGGAAAAGACTGTAACCGATTCAAGATATTTAATCTTAACAGATAAAGGAAGAGGGTTGTCCAAACCAACTTCAACAAAATTTCTCGACGGCGGCAATTATTTTACCAGCGACTGTATTCGGAAACCAGTTGGCGATAATTTTGGATGAATTAAGGGGCTGCTAAACATGTTACAAACTTGCAGCAGTTGCGGCGCGTCACTTCGACCGAATGCTAAATTTTGCAATACTTGCGGGTCGAAGGTTACGTTTGCTACGCCTGCGATTGACGCGACTGCTCCGTCGGACTTTTCTCTAAATACGCCAAATTCTCCTCCTTGCCCCGCATGCGGCAATCATAACAATGCAAGCGCGAGATTTTGTCGCCATTGTGGCGCAGCGATGGATGGCAGCAAACCCGGCGGAACTGACGCGCCGTCGCTGTCCAAAACTACATTTGACACGGCGGAGCATGATGATTGGAGCGATGCTCCGCCGTTCTGGAAACGACCATGGTTCATCGCTGCACTCCTCGTTGTGATCGTCGCGGGGTGCAGCGGTGCATGGTATGTGCGGAATCAGCCAGCAACGCTTCCCTGCGTAGGGAGTGATGCGTCCTCCCGCCCCGAGTGCGCACAAGCCGCAGAGGCTGCCGTGACTGGCGAAAGCCAAGAAATGTTTCTCGTGGCCGACGCCAACATCCGCGATCAGGCGACAGCAATTGCTTCTAATGTCATAACCAAGCTGCTGCGTGGAGCGAAGGTAAGCGGCGTAATGCAGTTCGGCGCTGACGGCGAGAGCCGCTGGCTAAAACTTAGCGATGGGCGCGGGTTCGTTGGGGCTACAAATTTAAGTTCATCGACACCGCCAGAGCTATCGCGGGTGTTCGATAACATGGCTTGGAACGTCGAAGGCGCTACAGAATTGTTAGTGAGGCCCGAAGCTGGAAGTCAGATCGTGGCAAGCTTAGCCAGCGGGGAGGGAACCACACTAGCAGGCGTAACGACGAATGGATACGCGGAGGCTAAACTGAAACAAGGCGGCGTGGGGTATTTTATCATCACCGGTCAAAATGATGCGACGGGTGTATTATCTGGAACGTCAAAAGAACTCACCCTTTCCTTCAATCATGACACTTGTGATTTTGGTCCTGACTTCAAACCATACTTCGATATGGCACTTCGTAATGCGCAAAAGCTGGGAAAGATCGGCGATGGAGTGAGTTCTTATGTCAAGCTGAATGGAGCCATGTTTGGGCTTCACCCGACAGCGGTAGGCGCTCATTCGGAAAGCTCAGGCATTTATTTTCAGGAGGACTCAGGGCAAGTCGTCAAAGCGTTTTTAGATCACGGGTTTAGGTTTGAAAAGAATGATGAGTTTGTTGGCTATAGCCTGATCGATGGCAGCACATCGGGAGTAGGAGCATCCATTTTCGACGCCACTGGGGAGGAGGCACAATATGGCAAATCATCGTTTTCATGCGGTCTTTGAACGAGTTGGCCAAAACTTGCAGCTTAGCATTCGTAAATCCGGGATACCTTGTTCCGGAATTGTGCAGCTTTTCGCAGGGATTGAGAGGTAAGTGATGTCCAATTGTCCCTCCTGCGGCTCAACAATAAAATTGGACGCCAAATTTTGCAACGGTTGCGGGGCGAAGGTGGAATTGCCGTCGCCTTCCCCAATTGCAGTGTCCTTGTCTGAACCGACTACGGAACCGCCAATTTGCCCCTCTTGCGGTTCTGAAAATAAGGCCAGTGCCCGATTCTGTAGGATTTGTGGTGGTGCAATGGATGGCAGCTCGCCCGGTACTCCACAGTCTGAGCCTGCTTATACCGACGCTGACGAAGGTGACGATTGGGGCGACGAACCCAAACCCTTAAGGAAACGCCGCTGGTTCATTCCGGCCTTGCTGGCGTTCGTTGCGGTCGTCGGCGTTGGCAGTTGGTATGTCTTGAAACGACCCGCCGATCCGTCTTGCGTCGGAAGCGATGCCTCCACTCGGCCTGAATGCGCACAAGCCGTCGAAAGTCCGGTTACCGGCACAGCGCAGGACATGTATATTATCGCCGACGCGAATATCCGCGATTCTGCCACCGCCCAAGGCTCCAATATTGTCACCAAATTGTTGCGCGGAACCCAGGTGGGCGGGATCATGCAGATAGGGACTGATGGGGAAAGTCGTTGGTTCAAGCTTGGCGATGGCCGTGGCTATATCGGCGCGGTCAACCTCTCTGCGGTAGAGCCTCCGAAGCTGGCCGCAATACTAAATGATCGCGAATGGTTTCCGACAGGTGATTTGATGCTGCGCGCCTCGCCATCGGACAGTGCCGCCGTGCTAGAAACAATTGCGGCAGGGACGAAGGTTGCGCTAGCAGGACTGACGGAGAACAACTTTGTCGAAGTGAAGCGCCCCAAAGGCGGCGTTGGTTATATCAGCGCGACCGGGCTGGATTTGAGCGCATCGAGTCAAACGGTCTGGCAAGCATTGGCTATTCAACCCGGTGGGAGTGTAGGCTTCTTGGGAAGAGCTTCGGATCAAGTGATTACCCTCTCTTTCTTTCACCCCCCCAGCACAAATGGTGATAGTTTCGCTTCTTATTACAATGCTGTGACGCAGAGCGAGTGCCAGTCCGTGCTAAACTATATTGGCCCGGATGGCAGCGGCGACTTCGTGTTTTCGCAGTCTCCGCCAAATAGGCTGAGCGCAGTCGCTTGCTCTGCCTTTCCAAACATAATCGTGCGGGGCGGCCCGGCGGGAATTGATGCTGTCTGGAAGCTCGGCCCCAACCAGGTGATGTCAGCTCATCTTGAGCCTGAACCGGAGGGTGATTGATGCGCGCGAGAGCCATATTGGCAGGTCTGGCACTGGCGATCTTCGCGCATCCGTTGATTGCCCAAGTCTTTACGCCACCCCCGCCAATAGCGCCGCCTAAGCCTCGCCCCACCACTCCTTCCCGAACAGCTCCCAAGCCGGTAGTTACTAAACCGGCAGCTGCGGCACCGGCTGTCGCCAAGAAGCCGCCAGTTCTGAAGCAGGACTGGGGAATTTCGGCAACTGACTTAAACACTGTTGAGGGCCGCGCCCTGTTCAATCAGGTCGGAGGTACCAAAAAATTTGAAGCAATTTTAATCGCCGCCAATCACGGCGACGATATGGCGATGTTCTTAGCGGGCATTGGCTTTCTGATTGGGTCTCACAACAACGGTATCGCTGATCCCGTGTCAGCCGCAAAGTGGCTGAAGGCTGCTGCTGAAAAGGGGAATGCACGAGCAATGTATGGTTATGGAGAGCGGCTCCGCAACGGTGATGGAGTCTCGCTTGATCAAGCCGCTGCATATCGCTGGTATCTGCAATCGGCCAATGCCGGTAACGCCTTTGGCATCTATGGCCTAGGCCGCGCACTTGCACTTGGCGAAGGCGTCACCAAAAATGAGACATTGGCCGCCGATTGGTTTCGCCAAGGGGCCGTCGCCGGAAATGCACATGCGATGGAATCATACGCCTATGATTTGGTGTCTGGAACAGGATTGCATGTGGACCAAGTCCAAGCGGTGAGTTGGTATCAAAAAGCCGCTGCAATGGGCGATGTGAACGCAATTAGGAATCTGGCAATTTGCTATCATGCAGGGCGAGGTGTGCAGCAAAACTTTCCTGAGGCCGCACGGTGGTATCGTCTGGGTGCGGAAGCGGCAGACGGCCAATCAATGTTCGTATTGGCATCCATGCTCGCAAAAGGCGAAGGCGTTGCAAGAAATGATGTCGAAGCCGAAAAATGGATTAGAGCATCTGCTGATACCGGGTTCGAAGATGCAATCAAGGTAGTTGCAGAAATGACGCGAGAGGGCCGGGGTAACAAATGAAACGCACGCTTCCGATTCTGCTCATCATGTGTCTGGTGCCAAATCAATTCATCAACGCGCAAATCTTCACACCGCCTTCTGCGCCAAAACCGAAGTCCAAACCCGCACCTAGACCTACGCCAAACCCGCAGCCTGTTGCCGCCAAACCGGTTAGAAAACTCTTGGCAAAGGCTCCTGTTGCTGTTGGACCACAGGAGCGCACAAGTGGCGCGCAAACTTTCTTGCTTTCCAGAATCGGCGGCATGGATAGCTATATCCGAAGCTCACTACCGTCAGCGCTCTGGAGCAAAGAAACGGCCATTATCGTTGGCGGTTGGG